>RZYW01000029.1 GCA_009930175.1 Clostridia bacterium | reverse complement strand
ACTGTTTGCTTTTGCAACACTTATTTCATCACAAAAATCTTTTATTGCTTTCGGAGTTATTCCCCTTCTTCTTAAGCCAGAGATAGTTGGCATTCTTGGATCGTCCCATCCATCAACAATATTCTCATCTACAAGTCTTTTTAAATACCTCTTACTCATAACAGTGTTAGTTAAGTTTAGTCTTGCAAACTCAATCTGCCTTGGTTTGCAGGGAGTTTCTGCCTTTTCAATTACCCAGTCATAAAGAGGTCTGTGATCTTCAAACTCAAGGGTACAAATTGAATGGGTGATCCCTTCTAAGGCATCAGAAACAGGATGAGCAAAATCATACATTGGATAAATACACCAGTCATCACCAGTTCTGTGATGAGTTGCTCTTAAAATTCTATAAAGAATTGGATCTCTCATATTTATGTTTGAGCTGGACATATCTATTTTTGCACGGAGAACTTTTTCCCCGTCTTTATAAACACCTTCACGCATTTCCTTAAAAAGTGTAAGATTTTCTTCCACACTGCGGTCTCTGTAAGGACTGTTTTTACCTGGTTCTTTTAAAGTTCCCCTATATTCCCTTATTTCATCAGGAGTTAAATCGTCTACATAAGCATTCCCGGTTTCAATAAGCTTTACTGCATATTCATACATTCTCTCAAAAAAATCTGAAGCGAAAAACTCTCTGTCACCCCAGTTAAATCCAAGCCATTGTACATCTTCTTTTATAGCATGAACAAACTCATCTTCTTCTTTAATAGGATTTGTATCGTCAAAACGAAGATTACAAAGCCCATTATATTTTTGAGCAGTAGTAAAATTTAAAATAATTGACTTCGCATGGCCTATATGTAAATATCCATTTGGCTCTGGTGGAAACCTGGTATGTACTTTTTCATATTTCCCTTCTTGCAGATCTTTATTAATTTGCACCTCTATAAAGTTAGAAGAACTATTTTCTTTCACTTGATTTGACACAAAAAAACCTCCCTGTATAATCCTTGTTTGTACCTATATAATACTACTAGTATAATAAAATTTCACTATTATGGGTATAGTAATTTTTATTGGAGGTAATAGAATGGGAAAGGTTGCTGCAAAATTTATACAATTTCTAAAACTATTGGTCTTAAGAATTATAAAAAATGATATTCCAGGAACAAGTGCCCAAATGTCATATTACCTGGTAATGGCCTTTTTTCCTTTTATCATATTTTTAATTACGACTTTATCATATTCAAATTTATTCGAATATTCACTGCCAGACTTTTTGGCAAGAATTATGCCTGAAAATACTGCGGATTTTCTTATTAATATTATTGATGAACTCCTGGAAGCAAGAAGCGGTTCATTATTATCTGTAAGTATGCTTACTACAATATTTTTTGCTTCAAAGGGCGTTAACGCCATAATTATTGGAATTAACAGATCTTTTTTAGTTACTGAAAACCGTGGATTTTTTAAGAAAACAGCTATCTCCTTTATTTTTACAATATTGTTTGCCTTTTCTATAAACTTTCTGTTTATTTTTATAATTATGGGGCAGGTTATAACTGAGTTGGTAGTAAATTTTCTGGGTATCACCGACTTCTCAGCTCAACTTTGGGGTTTAATAAGAATAGGAATTACCCTTGGCTTTATTTTTCTGGTTATTTCCTTTGTCTATATTTACTTCCCTAATCTTAAACCCAGATTGAAAATAAAAGATGTTATTTGGGGGAGTATATTTTCCACATTATTTTGGTTAATTAGCTCTTTCCTATTTTCCTTTTATGTAAATAATTTTTCAAATTATACATTGATTTATGGAAGTATTGCCGGAATAATTGTTTTTCTTCTTTGGCTGTTTATATCAAGCATAATACTTCTTACAGGGGCAGAAATAAATGCTCTCCTGAAAACTATGAATAACAGGTGATTTTATGTTAGAAAATTTTCTCACAAATTATAGTTTTATTTATATTGTAAATTTCTTTTTGGCTATGATTATTATCTTTTTGGAAAGAAAAAATCCCTCAGCTACTCTTGCATGGCTTTTAACTTTGCTTTTTATCCCTGGCCTTGGTTTTTTTCTATATATTATGTTTTCCCAAAACATGGCCCGTCGAAAAATTTTCAAACTTAAAGTAACAGAAAGCAGAATTCAGGAAAAATTATTAAATGATCAGCTAAAAAAACTAGACGAAAAAAGCCTTATTTTTAATGATCAAAAAAATATTGTTTATAAACCGATTATAAGAATGCATTTACTAAATAGCTCTGCCTATTTTTCTCAGGATAATGATGTGCAAATTTTTTCAGATGGGCAAAATAAATTCCATGATCTTTTAACAGAAATTGAAAAGGCAAGAGATCATATTCACATTATGTACTATATTTTCAGAAAAGATTCTTTGGGGGAAAAAATTCTTGAGGCATTGAAAAAGAAATCTGAAGAAGGTGTTCAGGTCAGATTGCTAATTGACTCCGTAGGAAGCAGGGAACTTGATGAAAAATATTTAGACAGCTTTACTAATCAGAATTTTAAATATGCATATTTTTTCAAAACAAAGTTTAAAGTAATTAATTTTAAACTAAATTACAGAAATCACAGAAAACTTGCAATTATTGATGGTCAGATTGGCTACATTGGTGGTTTCAATTTAGGGAATGAATACTTAGGAGAAAATGATACCTTTGGTTATTGGAGAGATACTCATCTTAAAATAAGAGGTTCTGCTGTTCACAGCATACAAATTCGTTTTCTTTTAGACTGGAGAAATGCATCCAGTGAGGATATTACAATTGCAAAATGGTTTTTACCCGAGCCTTCAATAATTGGCAACACTGGAGTCCAAATTGTTTCAAGTGGTCCTGATTCGAAACATGAGCAAATAAAACAGGGCTATATTAAAATGATAAATCAGGCAGAAAGATCAATTTATATTCAAACCCCATATTTCATACCTGATGAAAGTATTATGGAGGCTTTAAGAATTGCTATAGCCTCAGGGGTTGAAGTAAATCTGATGATTCCAAATAAACCTGATCATCCCTTTGTATATTGGGCTACTTATTCATATGCTGGAGAATTGTTAAGATCTGGAGGAAAAGTATTTACCTATGAGCAAGGTTTCCTTCACGCGAAGACTATTGTTGTTGATGAAAAAATTGCCTCCGTTGGTACCGCAAACTTCGATGTAAGAAGCTTTAAGCTGAATTTTGAAGTTAATGCTTTTATCTATTCAGAAGAAATAGCCAAAACACTAACTCAGGATTTTAAAAACGATGCTATTCTTTCATATGAATTAACCAGAGATGCATATTATGACAGGCCCACATATATTAAGTTTAAGGAATCAATAGCACGCCTTTTATCACCAATCTTATAGCAAAAAAAAGACCTTAATCAGGTCTTTTTTTAGTGAAAAAATTTTCTACCAGCTCTTTTGATATATCTTCAGGTTCTTTGTACATCCAGTCTGCCTCATTTTTATCAACAAGGACACTTCTTAATCCCTCAAAAAAATCTGGATTATCCATAAAATTTAAGCTCAATGTCACTTCCATTTCAAAAGCTTCTTCTATAGACAATTCCTTCCCTCTTTTAAACTGTTCAAAAATTACATATTGAGAAAGAAGAGATTTTTTTCTCATTTCTTTTAAAGTTTCTGAAGCCCACATATCACCTGAATCTGCTCCATCTTTAAGTTTATTAATTATTTCATGTACTGAATCTCCTGAAAAATATTTTAC
This sequence comes from Clostridia bacterium, assembly GCA_009930175.1. Taxonomy (GTDB): domain Bacteria; phylum Bacillota; class Peptococcia; order Peptococcales; family SKKY01; genus SKKY01. The sequence goes on along the minus strand of RZYW01000029.1, from coordinate 13,619 downwards.
TATTTTCTCCTGATTTTTTTCCAGGTAAGAGATTTGTGCTGGTTGCTGAAACTTTTCTATAATATTATCTATTCCCAAAAAAGTATTTTCTGACTCTAAAGCTGTTATTTCTTTGTTAATTTCAGCCAAATCTGCGGATAAAACCTTTTTATCTGCAAATCCAAGGAAAAGTACATCATCTCCTGTTAAAAATTTTGCCAGGAAACTAATATATCTGGCCATTTCCTCGGGAATTTCATTCATAAAAAATGTGCCTCCAACATCTGGGAAAAAACCTATATTCACTTCAGGCATTGCCCACTTTGTTTTTTCAGTTACTATCTTATGACTGGCTCCAAAGGAAATTCCTACCCCTCCCCCCATTACAATTCCATCAAGGAAAGCAACAATAGGTTTTGGGTAATTAATTATTCTTAAATCCATATCATATTCTGATGGGAAAAACTCTTTAGCAACTTCAACGGCTCTGTGCCTGTTGTCGTAATAAACCCTCATATCTCCTCCGGCACAAAAACCCCTGGTTCCAGAACCATACATTAAAATATGAGTTACACTTTCATCTTTTTCCCATTCTATTAACTTTTTATCAATTTCTACTATCATTTCATGGGTTAATGAGTTTATTTTATCCGGTCTGTTTAAAATTATATGTCCAGATTTTTTATCTTGCTTTAAAATTAAGTTTTCCATTAAGATCCCCTTTCACATCATCTTTTTTAATTTTCCTATGTTTTTTTCATAGGGAGGATATCGCAAATCAAAGTCTGGTTTAAAGCTCTTTTTGAGAATACTTTTTTGATGACTAAAAGTTTCAAAAGAATACTTTCCATGATATCTTCCCAGGCCGCTATCTCCAACTCCTCCGAAGGGGAGCTCTTCACTTGCTAAATGTAACATTGTATCGTTTATACAACCACCGCCAAAGGAAACCTCTTGAAGAATATAATCTACATCTTTTTTATTCTTTGAAAAAAGATACAGGGCCAAGGGCTTAGGTTGCTTTTTTATTATTTCGGCAACATCCTTTAGAGACTGGAACTCTAAAACGGGAAGAATTGGTCCAAATATTTCTTCCTTCATTACGGGATAGTCCCAGCTGGAAAGTTCTAAGATAGTTGGACTCATATATTTTTCTTCAAGATCAAAATTACCCCCGTAAAGAAGCTTTCCATCTTTTAAGAACTCTGTAAGTCTCAATAGATGTTTTTCTGAAATGATTCTTCCGTAATCAGAACTTCTTTTGGGATATTCTCCATAAAAATCACGTATACTTTTAATAATGTATTTTAGTAATTGTTCTTTAATGTCCTTGTGAACATATAAATAATCTGGGGCTACACATGTTTGCCCGCAATTAGTGAACTTACCCCAAACAAGCCTTTTTGCAGTTATTTCTAAATCGCTGTCACTGCAAACTATAGCCGGGCTTTTACCCCCAAGTTCAAGAGTAACTGGAGTCAAATGTTCCGCGGCAGCTTTCATAACAATTCTTCCCACCTGAGTACTTCCCGTGAAAAAAATATAATCGAATTTTTTTTGTAAAAGAGCTTCCGTTTCTGGTACTCCTCCCTGAACAACACGTACATGATTTTCGGAAAAATTTTCTTTAATAATTTTTTCTGTAATATCAGATGTTTTCTCAGAAAACTCAGATGGTTTAAGGACTACTGTATTCCCAGCAGCAATTGCACCTGCCAAGGGAAGAAATGCTAAATGAAATGGATAATTCCAGGGAGAAATTATTAAAACCTCACCATAGGGCTCATAATGTATTTCCCCTTTACTCCTAAATGTTATTAATGGAGTATTAACCTTTTGAGGCTTCATTAGCTCTTTTAAATTTTTCATCAAAAATTCTATTTCATTCAGCACAATCTTGTATTCCGTTAAATACGATTCCTCCGCAGATTTTCCAAGATCCAGGTTAAGAGCTTGATAAATATCCTTCTCATATTTCTCCATATTCATTTTTAAAAACTTTAAGCTTTTCATTCTGCTGCTATAATCCATAATCCACCCCCGCTGAGGATGGGACGCTTTCATTTTCCGCGGGTTATCCACAAGTCAAGTTTAGTGTTACCCTGTGGATAAGTCGCTGAAAAAAGAAGCGTCCCAGCTTTCGCTAAAAAAATAATGTCAAAATAAATGGTGCCATTAATGCGGTGAAAAATCCTGCTAATCCTATTGCCAGACCGCTCATTCCTCCTTGTACTTCTCCCATTTCAATAGCTTTTGTTGTGCCAAGGGCATGGGAAGCTGTACCAATACTTATTCCCTGGGCAACCTTATCTTTAATTTTAAATAACAATAAAATCTTCTCTGCAAATACTGCTCCAATTATTCCTGTTACAACTATAGAAATTACTGTTATTGATGAAATTCCTCCAAGTGAATCGGCTACTTCAATTCCTATTGGCATAGTAACTGATTTTGGAAGAAGTGATGCTGTAAGCATTTGATCAAAACCAAATATTTTACTCAAAAATCCAATTGAAATTAATGCAAAGAGTGACCCTGCAAATACACCTGTTAATATTGGAAGAAGATTTTTTTTAAGCAAATCTAATTGTTTGTATAAAGGTGCTGCAAGAATTACTGTTGCCGGACCAAGGAAAAAATGGATGTAATCTCCTCCAGCTTTATAATTCTCATAGGGAATTCTAAATACTGAAAGTATAAATATAATACTAATTATTCCCGTTAAAAGAGGATTGTTTAATGGGTAATTAAATTTATTTTTTAAATGTATCATTCCACGATAAACCACTAATGTGAGAAAAATACCAAAAACCGGATTACTTGTTAACATTGTCATTCTTCACCATCCTTTGTGAAAATTGAACAACATATCCGGTAAAAACCATAACCAAGACAGTTGTGATAATCATAACAGCTAAAAAAGCTAATATTTTTCCTTCTAACAGATTGTAATATTTCATAATACCAACACCTGCAGGAAGAAAAAAGATTGTTAGGTTACTTAAAAGAAAATTGCTTACTTTTTCTACTTGATTAAGCTTTACAACCCCTGACAAGAATAAAACAAAAAGAAGCATCATGCCAATTACATTTCCAGGAAGAACAAGGCCAAAAAAACCATTTATAAATTCTCCTGCAAACAATATTCCAAAAATTATTCCAAGCTCTTTTAATATGTCCAATTCAAATTACTCCTATATTTCTATTAATTCATATTCTTTACTTCCAAGACCAATTTCTGCCCCATAATTTATTTGAACTTCACCAAGGGTTTCTTTTCTCATAGATTTAAACTTGTCTGTGCCCCCCTGATTAATTAGATCCAGACTGGCTTTATCAATAGCTACGGGATCTGTTGAAGCAAGAATGCCAATATCAGGGACTATGGAAGTATCACTCCAGGGAACACAGTCGCAATCGGGAGTTATACTTAGCAAAAAGTTAAAGTATATTACTTTCCCCGGCTTATTCTTAACTGCAGCATAAGCATACTCAACCATTTTCTCTGTAAATTCCAATAATTCCTCTGACCAGTTTAATACAATTGCTTTCGTTGGGCAAACTGTCATACACTCACCGCAACCAATACACTTTGCACCATCAATTACTGCCTTCCCGTCAATTAATACAATAGCATCCTCGGGACAGACCCTTACACAAGCTCCACAACCAATACATTTTAAATGGTCTGCTATAGGACGAGTTGAGTGTTGCTCCTTTTTCCCATGAGGATTTGTACATCCCATAGCAAGATTCTTTACTGCACCCCCAAAACCAGCCATCTCATGACCTTTTAAGTGAGAAAGAACTATCATACTATCGGCTTCCTCTATTGCCCCGGCAATATAAGCCTTTTCAAAATGCTTTTTATTAATTTCTACCTCTCTAAAACTTTCACCCATTAATCCATCGGCAATTATTATAGGAGCATTGGTTGAAGCAAAACCAAAACCATGTTTTAACGCCGTTTCAAGATGATCTGCGGCATTTTTTCTGCTCCCAAGGTACAATGTATTAGTATCAGTTAAAAAGGGCTTACCACCCTCTTCTTTAACAAGGTCAACAACCTGCCTTACAAATACTGGCTTAATAAATGTATCGTTACCTAATTCACCAAAATGCAGTTTAATTGCCACTAAATCTTTTTTCTCAAAAAGTTCTGAATTTCTGACTGCTTTATATAATTTTTTTATTTTAGATATCTTATTTTCGTGATATCCTCTTGCCTGGGTGCTGGAAAAATATACTTTACTTTTCATTTTTTGTACCTCCATTAATTTATATGAATAATCTTACCCAAAAACAAGAAAAATCCCCCATTTCTGAGGGCTTCTTCTAATAATATTTCTTTATTACTTCTTTATGATCTCTCTTATTATATCTTCCAGCTCATTAATTTCAGCTGTTCTATTGTGCTTAATCTCTTTTTTGTCTAAATTTTCCAGACCTGGATGAACTGGCATTTGAGATATTTCAGAAAGTTCATTTAAAATCCCGAATTCTTCTTTTCCAGCCAAAGCTTCTCTTCCCTTAAGCGCTTCATAAACACTGGTATTAAATTTATAAGGATTAGCAGTAGCATCTACAATGGCATAGACATCATTTTCTTTAGAATGTGCCAGATATTTTTCATAAACTTTAATACCTACTGCAGTATGAGTATCCAATAAATATTTATATTCTTCAAAATATTTTTTAATAGTTAAAAGAGTCTCTTCTTCTGTAGCATAATCCCCGTAAAGTTCACTTTGAATTTTCTCGAGACATCTGCTTCCTATTTGGAATGATCCTGTTTCCTGAAGACTGGTCATTATTTCATTTATAAATTTATCATCTCTTCCTGTAATTTCATATATAAATCTTTCCAGGTTACTTGAAACAAGAATATCCATTGAAGGAGAATTAGTTTCAATAAAATCTCTGTGAGTGTCATACTTCCCCGTATTAATAAAATCTGTAAGGATATTATTAATATTCGAAGCACAAATAAGTTTATTTATTGGAACTCCCATTCTGCCAGCATACCAGGCAGCAAGAATATTTCCGAAATTACCTGTTGGCACAACAATATTAATTTTTTCCCCCAGGCTTATTTCATTTCTTTCCACAAGTTCTGCGTAAGATCTGTAATAATAAACAATTTGAGGTAAAAGTCTTCCCCAGTTAATTGAATTTGCTGAAGATAGCTCAGTGTTTAGCTCTAATAGTTCTTTTTTAAACTCTTCATCAGAAAAGATTTTTTTAACCTTACTCTGGCAGTCATCAAAATTTCCTTTTACAGCAATTACATAAGTGTTTTCACCCTCAGTTGTAGTCATCTGAAGTTCCTGTACCTTACTAACTCTTTGATGAGGGTAAAGACAGATTATTTTTATACCTTCAACATCCTTAAAGCCTTCCAGGGCAGCTTTCCCTGTATCTCCAGAAGTTGCTGCAAGGATTAATAACTCCTTATCGTAACCAAGTTTTTCCAAAGATTTTTTCATAAGATAAGGAAGCATTTGTAATGCCATATCTTTAAAAGCTGCTGTTGGCCCATGCCAAAGCTCCAAAATTGCAAGTTTATTCTTAATTTCTACTAAAGGGGCTACTTCATCTCTTCCAAATATTTCTTTGTTATATACTTTGGAAGTTATTTCTTTAATTTCTTCCTTAGTAAAATCTGAAAGGAAGAGCTCAAATACTTTTTCTGCAGTCTGAGCATAAGACAGATTTAATACCTCTTCTACTAAAAGGCCCGGAACTTTTTCAGGAACAAATAATCCTCCCTTAGGAACCATTCCTGTTTTTATTGCCTCAGCGGCTGATACTCTTTCATTATTTCCTCTTGTACTCTGATACAGCATTTTGTTTCCCCTTTGCTTTTTTTTAGTAAATCGTTACTTCTGTCCAGATTCTGTTATAAACAGAAATAAAATCTCCTGGATCTCTAAAGATTTCACAATTATCAATAACTTCCTGAGATGGGTAAGCTACATCACTGTTAATCATCTCTTCAGGAAGCAACTCAAGAGCAGCTTCATTTGGAGTTGAATATCCAATATACTCTGAATTTGCTGCAGCATTTTCCGGATCAGTCATAAAGTTAATAAATTTATGAGCTGCATCAGGGTTTTTTGCATTTGCAGGAACAACCATTGCATCTATCCAGAAATTACTTCCTTCTTTTGGAACAATGTATTCGAAAGTCTCTCCACTTAGAATAACATCCATTGCATCTCCAGACCAGGCAACAGCAACTGCTCCCTCTCCTGATAACATTTTATCTCTTATTTCATCTACAATATAAGCAAGAACCAGAGGTTTTTGCTCAATAAGCTCCTGTTTCGCTTCTTCTAATTCTGTTTCATTTCTTGTATTCATTGAATAACCAAGTTTTTTAAGAGCAACTGCAAGAGAATCTCTTTGAGAATCCATCATTAATATTTTATTTGCATATTTTTCATTCCATAAAATATCCCAGCTGTCTACTACATCATCCACTTGCTCCGTATTATATAAAATACCAACTGTTCCCCAGAAATATGGCACTGAATATTTATTATCTGGGTCAAAAATCAGGTCCTGAAACATTGGTGAAATATTCGTTATATTTGGTATTTTTGAATAATCCAATTCCTGAAGCAAATCTTCTTTAGCCATTTTTTCAATCATATAATCTGAAGGGATTAATACATCATAACTTGAACCTCCGGATTTTACTTTTACATACATATCTTCATTTGTTGAAAATGTTTCATAATTTACTTTTATTCCTGTTTCTTCTTCAAACTTACTAATTAGATCCTCGTCAATATACTCTCCCCAGTTAAACACATTCAATGTTTCTTGCTTTTCTCCACCGCAGCCTGCAAAAATTAAAGCTGCCCCAATAACTAAAATTAAAAAAAGTTTCTTTTTCAATTAACACCCTCCTCTTTTTTTTCAGTGTTAGTTCTCTTGTTTACTATAATAAGAAGAACCAGCACTACTACAAATAAAATTGTTGATACTGCATTTATTTTCGGATTAATACCTCTTTTTGCCATTGAGTAAATAGCTATTGGTAAGGTATTAATGCCAGAACCAGTTGTAAAGAAGCTGACTACGAAATCATCAAGAGATAAAGTAAATGCCAGTAAGCCCCCTGTAAAAATCCCCGGCATAATCTGGGGAAGTATTACTTTTCTGATAGCCTGCCATGGTGTTGCACCTAAATCAAGAGCAGCTTCAAATAAATACTTATTTAACTGAGTAATTTTTGGCAATACTGATAGTATTACATAAGGCGTACAAAAAGTTATATGAGCCAGTAATAGTGATACATATCCTAGTCTGATATTTGAAAATATAAATAAAATCATTAATGAAATACCAATTAATATGTCCGGACTTACAACAGGCATATAGTTAAGATTCATTATTACTTTCTTTTTAACCCCTTTAATATTACTTAAACCAATTGCTGCAATAGTACCAAGAACCGTTGCAACTATTGTAGTGAGAATTGCTATGGTTATTGTGTTATAAAAAGCCTGGACTATGATTCTGTCATCTAATAATTCTTTGTACCACCTGAGGCTGAAACCATCCCATTGACCTCTGTACCTTGAATTATTAAAGGAAAAAAAGATTAACACAGCTATTGGCGCATAAAGAAAGAGAAAAACCAGAAAGGTATATACTCTGCTAAGATATTTACTCATCAGAAAATACTCCTTTCTTCATCATCTTTTTCAACTTTCCTCAATATATAAACAAAAATAAGGATAAAGCCCATCATGATAATTGAAAGTGCTGACCCAAAATACCAGTCGTTTACTAACAAGAATTGTTGCTCGATCACGTTACCAATAAGAGTTACTTTTCCTCCACCCAGCAGTCTGGAAATAGCAAAAGTTGAAACTGCCGGCATAAATGTCATTATAGCACCAGATAAAACTCCCGGTAAACTTAAAGGAAAGATTACTTTCATAAAAACACTTTTTTTATCTGCTCCAAGATCCTGAGCAGCTTCAAGAAGGTTCTTGTCAATTTTTACTAATATAGAATAAATTGGAAACACCATAAATGGTAAGAAATTGTAAACCATTCCCAAAACTACTGCTTGTGAATTGTAAATCAGATTCAAAGACTGAAAGCCAAATTTTTCCAATAATGTATTAATAATCCCTGTATTTTCTAATATTGTCATCCAGGCATATGTTCTCAAAAGAAAGTTCATCCACATTGGTACTACAAAAAGCAACACCCAAAAATTTCTTTTCGCGGGTTCCATATTTGCAATTATCCAAGCTACAGGATAGCCGATAACCAGGCAGATTAAAGTGGCTATAAGAGAAAGGTTTACTGAACGTACAAAAACCTGAATATATATTGGATCAAAAAACCTTTTGTAGTTATCTAATGTAAGCATGGAAGAATCTTTTGATGACACACTGTAAAACAAAACTAAAAACAGAGGAATAAGTATAAATGCAAAAAGCCATAGTATATATGGATATGCTAAATAATTTTTTTTCATAATTATTCCGCCTTCTTCATTACATGAAAACTTTCCGGATCTATTTCCACAGATACCTCTTGCCCATTCTCATATAATTTTGTTGAATGCACCATCCACTGAAAATCATCAGTAGACACGTTCATTTCATAATGAACTCCTTTAAAAATAACTGAGGTAACAACCCCTTTTATTTTTGTTTTTTCGCTGACCTCTCTAAGTTTTACATCTTCTGGTCTTACAACAATATCTACCTCTTCATTTTTTGAAAATCCTTTATCTACACAATCAAAAATCTTTCCAGAAAAACCAAGAATAAAATCATCAAGCATAGTTCCAGAAAAAATATTTCCTTCACCAATAAAGTCTGCCACAAATACATTGCTTGGCTCATTATAGATATCCACTGGTGTGCCAATTTGCTGAATAATACCTTGATTCATGACAATTATTTTGTCTGACATTGTTAATGCTTCTTCTTGATCGTGGGTTACGTAAATAAATGTTATTCCAATTTCCTTTTGAAGTTTTTTTAATTCTGTTTGCATTTCTTTTCTTAATTTCAAGTCCAAAGCACCCAGGGGCTCATCAAGAAGAAGTACCTCTGGTTCGTTAACAAGAGCTCTTGCTATAGCAACCCTTTGTTGTTGTCCTCCAGATAATTGAGAGATTTTTCTTCTTTCAAGACCCTTTAAATTTACTATTTCAAGCGCTTTATTTACCTTTTCTGTTATTACTTCTTCCTTTATTTTCTTAATCCTCAAACCAAAGGCAATATTTTCTCCTACATCGAGATGGGGGAAAAGAGCATAGCTTTGAAAAACTGTATTTAGTTTTCTTTTATGGGGGGGAAGATTATTAATAATTTCTCCGGAAAATAACAAATCCCCTGAAGTTTGAGTTTCAAAGCCAGCAATAATTCTTAAGGTAGTAGTCTTGCCACAACCAGAAGGACCAAGTAATGTTAAAAACTCATTCTTCTCAACTTCAAAAGATACATCCTTTAAAATTTGATCTTCATCAAAATATTTATTTATGTTTTTTAGCTCAACTATGTTTTCCAAAATTGGCCCTCCCTGTATCAAAAATATGGTGGTGTAGAAATCCAAAGAATTTTTGCATCAACTTTTCCATCATTAAGAATATAATGAGTGGAATTGGTTTTATAGTAAAAACATTCCCCTTTTTTCACCTTAAACTTTTTCTTGCCAACATGAACGTAAACATTTCCTGCCAGAACATATCCAAATTCTTCACCTTCATGAGGGCTGTCTACTTGACTGGAGCCACCTGGTTTCAACTCAAGAAGAATAGGTTCCATTTCATTTTTTTGAGAGCTTGGAACAATCCAGGTTACTGTATTCATAAGCTCTTGATTTTCCTGAATGAAAAAGTCATCTTTTTTAAAAACAATTTTTTCTTCCTCAACTTCATTAAAGAAGTCTTTAAGATTTGTACCTAAACATTCCATTATATCTATAAGGGTGGCAATGGATGGAGATGTTAGGTCTCTTTCAAGCTGAGATATAAATCCTTTGGTTAACTCACAGCGATTTGCGAGTTCTTCCTGGGTCATCTCCTTCGTCGTTCTGAGTCGCCGTATCTTTTCTCCGATTTTCATATTATCCCTCTTTCTCTTATTAAACAAAAAGTTTATTATTACTAAACTTCCCAATGAAAATTATATAAACCCTTATTTATATTGTCAATAAAACTGAAGAAAAAAATGGAAAAAGAATTATTCTTTTTCCATTTTAAAAATGACAAAATATTATAGTTTTGCTATTTTTCTTCCAAATTCCACTGCTTCTTCTAATTTTTCCTTTGTTGGATTCCACATATTTTTAAAGCCCTCATCAACAAGTTCAAATCCAGCAGTAACCAGCAAATCATTCATGGTCTTTACCGCTTCTCCGCTCCATCCGTAACAACCAAAAGATGCAGCCTTTTTATTTTTAAACTTTCTTTCTTTCATCATATATAAGAAACCAGCTACTGTTGGAAGAATACTGTTATTTACTGTAGGAGAGCCCATGATAACTGTCTTTGAAGAAAATACTTCTGTAATAACATCATTTTGATCACTTTTTGAAAGATTAAAAAGCTTTATAACTACATCTTTATCTTCCTTCTCAATTCCCTCGGCAATCTTTTCAGCAAGCTTTTTTGTTCCGTTCCACATAGTATCATATATTATTGTTATTTGGTTTTCCTGATAGTCTTCACACCAGGAAGCATATTTCTCAACTATCTGCATTGGATTGTCCCGCCAGATTACCCCATGACTAGTTGCAATCATGTCGATATCAAGATTCAAGTTCCCTATTTCTACTAATTTTTTCTTTAAAAAAGGACTGTATGAATTCAAAATATTTGCATAGTATTTTTTTGCTTCATTATATAAAGTACATTGGTCCGCAAGATCATTAAATAAACCTTCTATTGCATAATGCTGACCAAAAGCATCGTTGCTAAATAAAATATTGTCTCCTGTTAAGTAGCAAGCCATACTATCTGGCCAGTGAAGCATTGTCATTTCAACAAAAATCAACTCTTTACCATTACCAAGGTCTAATTTATCTCCTGTTTTTACAACCTGAAAATTCCAGTCCTGATGGTATTGCCCTTTTAGTGATTTTACTGCATTAGCTGAGCAATAAATAGGAGTATCGGGAATATGCTTCATTAACTCAACCAAAGCACCACTATGATCTACTTCTCCGTGATTTGCTACAATATAGTCAATTTTTTTAAGATCAATTTCTTGGGAAAGATTTTCAACAAACTCTTCTGCAAAAGGAAGCCAGACTGTATCTATTAAAACTGTTTTTTCTTCCTGAATTAAGTATGAGTTATAAGTAGAACCGTTGTGTGTTGTATATTCATGACCGTGAAAAGTTTGTAATTCCCAGTCAATTTTCCCAACCCAGTCTACATTATTTTTAATATGTTTTTTCATTTAATATACCTCCTGTTGATTTTCACTATATCAATTTTTAAGCTTTTTATCCAGAATATTTTCTGCTTCATCCAGATTACCTGGTATGTCTATATTATGTCCCCTTTTTTTTAATCTTTGAAACAATTCAGATAATATTGGAGGCTCTAAATTTGCATCTTTAAGAAGCTTACTTTCTGCAAAAACTTCAGAAGGGCTTCCCTGCATAACTATATTGCCCTCATTTAGAATGTAAACTCTGTCTGCTACTTCTGGAACCAGATTAATATCGTGAGTTGTAATAATAACTGTAATTCCATACTCTTTATTTAGAAAGTTAATTATCCCAAGCATTTCTTTTTTCGATTCCGGATCCAAAGAATCGAAGGGCTCATCAAGTACCAAAAGTTCTGGGAACATAACAATTGCTCCTGCAAGAGCTACTTTTTTCTTTTGCCCTCCACTTAAATAATGAGGAATTTTTTCAAGAAGATGCTCAATTTTTAGAATCTTTGCTATATTACTAACCTTATCTTTTACTTCTTCTTCCTTAAGTCTTGCATTTCTTGGAATAAAAGCAATATCATCATAAACCCTGGGGCCTATTATTTGTTCATCTACATTTTGAAATACTACACCAATTTTTTTGCGATTGTTTTTAAAGTCTTTACATGGATCCGACCCCATAACCTGTACAGAACCTTCTACAGGAGCAAGAAGGCCAAGGATATGTGCTAAAAGAGTAGTTTTCCCTGCTCCGTTTGGACCAAGAATTACTATGCGTTCTCCTTTTTTTACGGTAAAATCCAGGCCGCATATTTTTACTTCTGTTTTATCAGGATATATATGCTTAAGGCATCTTACTTCTATTAAATACTCCATGGAATTATCACTCCTGTAAACGCTGCTATTCCAGCTAAAATAATGATATAGTCTTTATTCCCTCTTATTATTTTCATATCCCCTTGAGGAAGTTTACCATCATACCCTCTTAAAGAGTAAATTTTATACATTCTTTCACTCATTTCAAAGGAATGAATTATTAAAAGGCCTATTATCCCGGCAATATTTTTTAAATTTTTAATTATATCCAGAAAATGATATCCTCCCTTTAGTTTTATACTTTTCATTATATTTTCCATTTTCTCCAAGAGAATGAAAAAAGATCTGTAAGTAAAAAAAAGAATATCAATAATTACTGAAGGAAATATTAAACTTAGAATTGAAAAAATTTCTATATAAGGGGTTGTTAATATCAGCCAAATCATTGAATAGGCTGCACCTGTGGCTTTTAGAATAATTAATAATCCTTCTTGAGGAGACTCTCTTATTATAAGCAACGCAAAAAAACTGCTGAAAAACAAAGGGTAAATTAGCAAGCCAAAAGCTGTGCCAGGGGGGATTCTTGAAATAATTGATGCTATAATCAAAATTACTCCCAATAACAATACCTTATTTATTTCTGTAGAAAAAAGAAAACCAGAAAGTATAAACACTGCAAATATGATTTTTGCAGTTCCTCCTGACCTATGAATTACTGAATCTCCATTCACAGAAATATTATCAATATGAGCTATGTTCATAACAACACCATCTTTATTTTGAAATAATATCTGGTCTTACTTTACTAAAATATCTGACTATTAATGAAGTTGCCATTCCCTCTATAAAAATACCAAATAAAACTATACTTCCTAACAAGGCAAACTCTCCAAAACTTTCATTTTGATCTTCAATATGATGGTCATTATGAATGTGAAAGGGCATTTCTCCTCCAGTTCCAAATGCTGTCATAAATATAAGAACCATTAATGCCACAGAAACGATAAGAGCTAACGAAACTGACAAAAAAGTTCTGCTCATAATACCCATTTTTATTAATACTTTCCTGAACAAAAAAGAACTAATAAATACTTCAGTTCCAATAACTAAAGTGTTTATTCCAACAAGAGTAATACCCCCATGTCCAACTAAAGCCAAAATTATATTTACTGAAAATACTGCAAGGAAACCTAAGCCAGGTCCTAAAAGAATTGCTGTTAACGATGCAAGGCTAAGATGCACGGGAATTATACCCAGGGGAACAGACATAGCGATAAGCATTAAAGCGGCTGCAATTCCTGTAAATGGAATTTTTTGTCTCAAAGAATCACTTTCGCCCTTTTTGAGAATTAAATATAATATTACAAAAGTAACCAAGTAACCAGAAACCCAAATAAA
>RZYW01000028.1 GCA_009930175.1 Clostridia bacterium | reverse complement strand
TTGATTCTTTGTGCAACTGAAAAACTACACTTCTAACTAAACTCCCGGGAAAACCTTTCCTTAAAATAAAATTACACAGGGAAAACAGTTCCTTATCTGGCAATTTTTCATTTTCTGGATTCTTTTTTAAATATATTTCTTTAATTTTTTCTGTTTCTTTTTCTCTGTCAAAAAATGATTCTATTTTCTCATCAATAATATCTTTTGATATACCTTTTCTCATCAGGTCACTCTTTATTTTATATCTACCCTGATTTGAAAAATTATACCTGTCTCTGATCCAAAATTCAGTGAACTCAGAATCATTTATATATTTATATTCTTTTAACTTATTTATTGTATAGGAAATATCTGCTTCAGAAATTTTTTTCCGAAGCAGATATTCTTTAATTTCTTTTTCTGTACGCATTTTGTAACCCAAATATCTCAGGGCCATACTCATTGCTTTGTCTTTATTTTTATCCATAATTTATATTATTCCGGTTTCTGAGCAGTTTCTTTTTCCTTTTCAGGTCCTCTGATTTCTCTCATTATAAGTTTTTCTACTTCTTCCATTAACTCTGGATGTTCTGTAAGGTATCCTTTTGCATTTTCTCTTCCCTGACCAATTTTCTCATCGTTATAAGAATACCATGCCCCGCTTTTTTTAATAATGCCCATTGTTGCAGCAAGGTCGACAATACTTCCTTCTCTTGAAATACCTTTTCCATACATAATATCAAATTCAGCTTGCTTAAATGGAGGCGCAACTTTATTTTTAACTACTTTAACACGGGTACGGTTCCCAATCATTTCATCCCCTTGTTTAAGTGTTTCTATTTTTCTTACATCAAGTCTTACACTTGAATAAAACTTAAGAGCTCTTCCCCCTGGTGTAGTTTCAGGACTTCCAAACATTACACCTACTTTTTCTCTAAGTTGATTTATAAATATTGCAGTAGTCTTTGATTTACTTATTGCAGCTGTTAATTTTCTTAATGCCTGACTCATTAATCGAGCCTGAAGGCCAACATGAGTATCACCCATTTCCCCTTCAATTTCAGCTCTTGGAACTAATGCAGCAACTGAGTCTACGACAACAATATCAACAGCACCACTTCTTACAAGTGCTTCAGTAATTTCTAATGCCTGTTCTCCTGTGTCTGGCTGAGATACCAGTAAGTTATCTATATCTACCCCTAGATTTCTTGCATATAAAGGATCAAGAGCATGTTCAGCATCTACAAAAGCTGCAATTCCACCTTTTTTTTGTGCTTCTGCTATTGCATGTAAAGCAACTGTAGTTTTACCAGAGGATTCCGGGCCATAAATTTCCACAACTCTTCCTCTTGGGAAACCACCAACACCAAGAGCAACATCAAGTGCTATTGATCCAGTTGGGATTATTTCAATTTCCATTGCTGCTGCTTTTTCACCAAGCTTCATTATTGAACCCTTACCAAAATTCTTTTCAATTTGACTAAGGGCAAATTCTAGTGCTTTTGTTTTGTCTGACATATATATCTCTCCTTTTATAAAAGTTACCTTATACTTATCAATCAAATTAAAAATACCTTAAAGATATTAATAATTTTAAAAAAATATACAGAAAGTATGTTCGCTTTTATTCTAGCATTGATTTTTGCCAAAAGCAAACTTTTATTTCCATGTAATCAATAAGAAAATAAAAGAAATAACCTAGAAAGCCCATTAGAATTATTCCGCTATACATTTCAAAATAATTTCTCAGCTCCATAGCATTTAAAATTACATATCCAAGCCCTCTGTCGGCAATAAAGTTCTCTGTTATAAAAAGAACTGCTATTGCCATACCCGTGGATATTCTAATGCTGGAAAATGCTCCAGGAGCAGCAAAAGGGATATATATTTTTAAATAATCCAATGGCTTTGCCCCTAATGTACGAAAAAGTTCTATATATTCAAAATCAATGTTTTTAACACTGTCTCTAACACTTACTATTATTTGAAAAACCAAAATAAAAACTAATAGTAAAATTCTTGTAGTTTCATTTATTCCAAAAAAAACAAAAAATAATGGTAAGAATACAATTTTAGGCAAAGGATAAAAAAAATATAGTATTGGTGATAAAATATTATCTGCAGTTTTATTTACGCCTGCAATTATTCCCAAGGGGAAGCCCAAAACAAAAGATATAAAAAGAGATAGAATAATTCTTTTAAAGCTTATTAAAAAATCATAATATAAATTCTTTTCCATGAAGTTTTCCAGCAAATAAGTTAAAGTCCCAAAGGGATCTGGTAAAAAGCTTTTATTAACTATATGAGAAAAAAGAAACCATGTACAAAATATGAATAAAGCCCCTGTATAAAATCTTATTGATTCTTGTTTATAGTTCATTTTTCCTCACCAATAAATTCCTTCGTTACTAATTCATCAAAATCATATCTTTTATTTGTTATTTTTTTATCTATCATCCACTCATTCACTTCATTTATTAGTTCTAATTCAGGAAGGAAAATTTTTTCTATACTATAAATCTTATAATCTGAAAGTAATTTTTCATTAATCCCTGCTTTTTCTGCCACAAGGCTTAAGTACTTTTCAGGGTTTTCATTTAGAAATCCACCTGCTGTTAATACATCTTCGAGAAAATTTTCTACTTTGTCCTTGTTTTCTTGAAGATATTTTTCTCTAAATAAATATACTGTTTGAGAGTAGTTTTTTCCCAGTTCAGTGTCTGCAATTATCACCCTTCCTCCCTCTTGTTCAGCATAAGTAACAAGGGGTTCTGGTAGTAAAGCAGTTTCAAGGGAATTGCTTAAAAGTGACTCAAATCTTAATTTTATATCTGGCACAGACTTAAATGAAACATTACTAACCTTTTTATCGAATAACATTTTTTCAGTTAAAAACAATGCTATTGAGTTTTCTGAGATTCCTGTTTCAGAGTTGTATAAATCTGAAGAAGAATAAATATTACTTTCAGGTGCAGCAACAATAGCAAACTTCCTTTTTAATGAAGGGTTAGGAGATGCAGATGCAACAATTCTTACATCCTCCTCTCCTCCTTTAATCAAAATGCTCCTTACCAGATCAGTTAAAATTCCATCAATTACTCCTGCTTCCAGAGCTAAATCCATTTCTCTAGTATTGCTAAAAATAATTACTTCTACTTCATTTTCAAAAAGACCTGTTCTTTCAGCTGTATATACCGGAAGAGCATCTTCAACCCTTAAAACACCAAATCTAAGACAATCTTCTTTATATTCTTCTTTTGCACAACCTGAGAAAATAAATATTGAAATAAATAATAATAAAAAAATCACCAGTTTTTTAAACAACAAAAATCACCTCAGAAGCAATTATATAAAAAAACCGTGTTGTAAACAAACGATATTTACAACACGGGGAAGAAAAATGCTATTATTTTGTTTTTATTGTAAGAGATTTAGTGAAGTTATTCCATTCAATTTCTCCACCAAGTGCATCTGAAACATATCTTGCAGGTAAATAAACCCTGCCATTAACATTTTCAGCCTGAACATCCATATAAAGAGTTACTCCATTTTGTTTGTAATATTCCTTACCAACAATAAACTCTACAGTATCTGAACCTTTTGTAAGAGTAGCTGTATTCGTAATAGAATCCCACTTGATATTTCCATCAGTTACTCCCAAAGCCTTGGCAATAACTCTTATTGGGAAGAAACTTCTGTCACTTTTTATATAAGGTGTGGCATCTGAAGTTTCTGTTTTCCCATCAAGAATGTAGTAATTACTTCCAATTGTCAGAACAGCTTCTCTTGAAACCTTGGGTTCAGTAATTGTAACTTTAAGAGTTGCTGCTGAAAGATTGTCATAATCTCTGCTGTTGGAAATACTAATATTAATATAAGCAGTACCGGTTTTATTACCCCTGATTTGCTTATCAGAATATGCTGTTAAATAAGAACTGTATTCATCTGGTACATATACTTCAAAACTAGATGAGATATTATCAAGCAAAACATGTTTTGCTGAATAAATTTCTGCTTTCGTAATATATTTTAATAAATCTATTCTTTCATCTACCCCTAGTGTTATTTCTGAAGCTACTACTTTAACATAATCATTTTCTTTTAAAGTGAAGTCTTTTTCTAAATCATAGCTGGTTATACTAATAGTGTCTGTTTTAGTCCCAAATCCATTTTTAGTTACAGTAATAGTATAGGTTCCTCTTTCAAGCCCGGTAATTGTATAATCCCCATTACTGTTCGTTGTAGTTTCTTTTGTTACTCCTGAAGAAACAGCTTTTACAGTTACATTGCTGAGTTCATATCCGCTATTATCTTCAATAGTTCCAGTTAATTTATATCCAGTTCCAACACGGTTAACGTTAATATCACCAACTTCATTTCTTGAACCGGTTATTCTAAGATCTGTTTCTAAAAGTTTTTTCTCGTTATTAATTCTTGCATATAAATCATATTTTCCTTCACGAACATCATTAAAAGTAAAGTATCCATAATAATTTGTTGTAGCTGTATAAGAATCAAGGGAGTTTTGAAGATACACTGTAATCCCGTTTAAACCGCTTTGGCTGTCTCCTACCAACCCACCAACAACAGAACTTGAACCTTGGGTTATTTCCATTTCTACTTGTGATACTGAATAATAGGAGCCATTAATTCTAACTTCATCAACTAACTTTTCTGTTTTATAGCCTAACTTCTTAAATTCAATTGAATACCTGCCATTTTGAACATATTTAAATTCATAATAGCCTCTGGAATCCGATGTTGTTTTTTTAATTCTTGTATTTCCATCAAGAAGATAAACTTCAACACCCTCAAGGTATTCTCTGTCTTCATCAAGTACACGTCCATAAACTTCATAGCCCGTACGACTCTCTGTTCTTATAACCAGATTAATTTCTTTTTCTCTGTCAGAAGAAAGAATTCTTGCGTAGTTTATTCTTTCAAGTAATTCATAGCCAGTTACATTTACTCCAATAGTGTAAGTTCCTGTTTCAATATCATCAAAAGTATAGTACCCTCTTGAGTCTGTTTTTACTTTAATTTCTTCCTCATTTTCATTGATCAGGTAAACCTCAGCATTTTGTACATAGTAACCATTCTCATCAGTAATTCGTCCCGTTAGTTTTTTATCTGATGTATTTGAAGAACTCCCGGTAGTACTATCTAACTCAATAGTACCCATATCATAATCCCCAGTTCTAAGTCTTAAAAGATTGGTTCTTTCATAATCTTTATATCCATATTTTGTTATTGTAACTTCATAATCTCCCAGAGGAAGGTTAATTACATCAAAATTACCTCTTGAATTTGAATAACCAACATATGTTATTCCTTCATAATCATCAACTAACATGATTCTTGCATCTGCAATATAAGAATCATCATCCTCATCTACAATTGTTCCATATACTCTGTAATTGCCAGTATTAGAAGATGTTCCTGGATCAAGATAATTTGTACCTAAATTAATACTGCTTGAGTAACTTGAAATTGTAGTTGATTTTTTTATGTAACCAGTTCTGGATATTTCTACTCTTTTAATTGTATTTGTTGCATAAACTGTAGTGTCAATTCTTCCGTTACTGTCCGTATAAGTACTGATAAAAGGAATACTGTTATTTTCATAAAACAAATCTACTTTAGCATTATAAATTGGGTTTCCTGTATCATCATCTCTAACATAGCCAAATATTTCAACTCTGGTATCACCAAAAGCTGATAAAGGCAGAATAGAAAAAATAAATACTAAAAGCAAAAATAAACCCAATTTGTTCCTCATTTTACCTTTTGATAAAGAAAACAAATCTTTCCCCTCCTTATTTTCCGAAACATTTAAATTCATTATACCAATAAAATGTAAATATTATTTTAATAGAATTTTTTCTTTTACTTTATCAAAGCGAAAACTTCCTACTACTTTTTCCTCACGGTTTTTAACACAGACCTCAAGAATTTTAAGATCAAAAAGAGCTTTTATTCCTTCTAAAACAGTTAAATCATCATAAATATAGATTTCATTATTATTTACGCACTCTGAAAGAACATGAGAGATATTTACCTGGCTTAAATAGGAAGTAAAGTTCTTTAGTCCTAAAAATTCTTTAATAAAATCATTAGCTGGATGAAAAAGGAAATCTTCTGCCGATCCCCCTTGTTCTATTTGCCCCTGATTCATTATTATAATTCTATCTCCTAATTTAATAGCCTCATCTATATCATGAGTAACAAAGACAATGGTTTTTTTTAATCTTTTCTGCAATTGTTTTAACTCTTCCTGAAGACTCTTTCTAACAATTTCATCTACTGCCCCAAAAGGTTCATCCATTAAGATAATTTCTGGATCTGCTGCAATAGCCCGGGCAACGCCAATTCTTTGTTTTTGCCCTCCGCTTAATTCACCAGGATATCTGTTTAAAAAAGAACTATCCAATCCAACAAGAGTTATCAATTCTTCAGCTCGTTCAATTTGTTTTTCTTCAGTAATTTTTTGCAAATCCAAAACATAACTAATATTTTGGGAAATTTTTAAATGAGGGAATAAACCTATCTGCTGAATTACATATCCAATATTTCGTCTTAACTCAATGGGATCTATTTCTTTAATGGATTTCCCCTTAATAAAAACTTCTCCTGTATCAAAATCAATTAAATTGTTAATAATTTTTAATAATGTTGTTTTACCACAGCCTGAGGGACCAAGAATAACTATAAATTCTCCTTCTGAAATATTTAAATTTATATTATTAAGAACTATATTATCTCCATATTTTTTTGTCAGATTTTTTATTTCGACAATGTTCATATTAATCCTTTCTCTTCAAGAAAGTTTCTTGCAACTTCTTTTGGATCTTTATTTTCTTTATCTACTTGATAATTAAGATATATCATTTCCTCGTCTGAAATAGCGTCTTCAAGAGTTTTTAAAATACTTTCAAGCTCAGGATATTTTTTTAATGTTTCATTTCTAACTAAAGTTGCTCCCTGATAAGATGGGAAAAAATACTTATCATCTTTAAGTACCTTTAAATTATATTCAAGTAATAGTCCATCTGTTGAAAATGCATTTATTACATCTACTTTTTTACTTTTTATTGCATCGTACTTTAAGCCAATATCCATTTCAACTTCATTTTTAAAATTAAATAGATATAGTTCTTTTAGCCCGGGAAGTCCATCTTCTCTTTCATAAAAATCATATTCCGCTCCAAATATTAGTTCATTACTTTTAGAAGACAAATCTGAATAGGATTCAATTTTCATTTCTTCAGATAGATCTTTATCCATAGCTAATGCAAAAGTGTTATTAAATCCATAAGGTTCCATCCACTTAATCTCATATTCAGAATTATACTTTTCTTTAACACCAGAAAATAATTGTTCAGGGTCATTTATCAATTCTTCTTTAAGTACAAAAAGCCATCCTGTTCCAGAATATTCAGGATAAATATCAATTTCTCCATTAATCATTCCTGGATGTATGTTGGCAGTGCCTCCACCAATCCCCATTTTTTGTTCAACTATTATGTCACTTTGAGATTCTATAAGTGCAGTTAACATTTCAACTATAATAAATTGTTCTGTCATAGGTTTAGATGCAATAACTACCTTTTTCTCTTCTTTTCCACAAGCTGAAATAGTTAAAATTAAAAAACCAATTAAAATTACACTAATAATTTTTTTCATCATATTAAGCCTCCTGAGTTACCGTATATTTTTTTATTTATTCTCTTTTCTGCAAATCCAAGAATCAGATCTGCAATTATTGCCAGCAAAGCTACTAAAATACTCCCTGCAAAAGTCATTTCAGGGAAATTTGTGGTAATACCTCTCCATATTGCAACACCCAATCCTCCTGCTCCAATAAAGGAAGCAATTCCCGCCAAAGCAATAGTCATAATAACCATTGTTCTAAATCCAGAAATAATAAAGGGCATTGCTAATGGCAACTGAATTTTAAATAGTAATTGTTTATCAGTTGAACCCATACCTTTTGCAGCTTCAATTATTTGTGAATCCACTTCTTTTATTCCTGTATATGTATTTCTTATCATTGGAAGGATACCATAAAGTATCAGAGCAATAAGGGCGGATTTATTTCCAATACCAGTTACAGAAACTAAAAATCCGAATAAAGCTATTGAAGGAATTGTATAGAGGAAGTTAACTAAATTTAAAACAAAATATGCGGTTTTTTCATATTTTGTTATAAAAATTCCAAGAGAAACTCCTATTAGTGTTATTATTATTATTGCAGCTCCAGAAAGGAAAATATGTTCTATTACTAATTTAATAAAAAAGTCACTTCTGGAAGTGTATAACACTAAGACTTGCTGAAAAAAATTCATATTTCTACCTCCTTCATTGACTTTACCTTATAAATAATCCTTTTAAACGAAAAAAAAGGTGCATAAAATGCACCTTTTAATATCTTATTATTCTGTTGGTTGTAAATCTTCAATTGAATCAATTGTTACATAACTTGGAACAACCCAACCAATTTTTGTTCCATCAAGGTTTACACCAAGATCAACAACATCATCTTTAATTGCATCAAGATAATGACCATGAGTAGTTGGTAACCAGGCTGCTACCATACCGTCAGCATCTCCAGAAGCCAGACCCTGATACATCGCACCTGCATCTACCTCAATTAATTCAACATCATATCCCATTTTTTCTTGCAATACTGCAGTTACAACATTTGTACTGGCAATTTCAGAATCCCATGGAACATAAATTAATTTAACTGTTCCTTTTTCTGTAGCTGTTTCTTCTGGAATCCATTCTGCTACTTTATCAGCATTTTCTTCAATCCAGGCAACAGCATTTGCATATTCGTCTGAACCTTCTTCAGAGTTTGATACCATTAGTGCAGCCATATCATCTGGAGTCCAGCTGAAGTTGTCTAACAAGGCATATACATCTGGCATATCTGCATCCAGACCATTTCTTACCAGAGTATGAATTTGCTCATCTCCACCAAAGACATTTTTTGGATCTTCTAGATATTTCAGGTCCCATTTAGCGAACTTCCAATGTGGAGTCCAGCCAGTTACAATAACCCACTCTTCATTAGCTATAGCATCTGCCAAAGTTGCTGTCATTGTTGCACTACTTCCATCCATTAATGCATAATCTGTTAAACCATATGCTTCAATTGCTTCTTCAGAAGCAGACATTAAACCTGCACCTGGTTCAATTCCAATAACCCTGCCTTGAAACTTTTCTGCCACACTTTCTTCTGCTGGTGTTTCGGCTTTCTTTCCACCACAACCTGCAACTAGTAAACTCAATACTAAAAGAGTTACAAGACCAATAATTGTTTTTTTGTTTTTCATCTGTTCTTTTCCCCCTTGATTATTTGTATTTTTTTCCTATGTTTTGAGTAATTCTGTCTAAGATAATTGCAAGAATTACTACTCCTAATCCTGCTTCAAAACCCTTACCTGGCTGGAATCTTTGAATTGCCCGTAAAACTTCACCACCTAAGCCTCCAGCACCAATCATTGCAGCAATTACAACCATTGATAATGATAACATTATTGTTTGGTTAATTCCTGCCATTATAGTAGGTACTGCCATAGGTAGCTGAACTTTCATAAGTTTTTGTTTCCAGGTTGTTCCAAATGCATCAGATGCTTCAATAAGTTCCGCTGGAACCTGACGAATACCAAGGCTTGTTAATCTAATAGCCGGAGGCATTCCAAATATAACTGTTGCAAAAACAGCTGATACTTTTCCTAGTCCGAAAAAGGGTATAGCTGGTATTAGGTAAACGAATGCTGGCATAGTCTGCATAAAATCCAGAATAGGCATTACTATTTTATTTGCTTTATCATTTAGGGCAGCTAAAATTCCTAAGGGTAACCCTATTCCTACTGCGATTATTGTTGCTGCCAAAACTAAAGATAAAGTGTTCATAGTTGCATCCCACAGACCAATATTCCATATTAATAAAAGACCCGCAAAAGAGATTATAGCCACTCCTCTGCCTGCTACATAATATGTTAATGCTGTTATTAACAATATCATGACGATTGGAGGTAAAAATAAAAGGGCTGTTTCAAAATAATCTAATCCGATCTTTGTTACTTCAGAAACTGCTTTAGTAATAAAGGAAAAATTATCTGTAAAAAAATTCAAAATTGCATCAATATATTTTGCAAGTGGGAAAGTTGGAATAGCATTCATATTATTTAGCCCCCTTTCCTGCAAGCTTTGCTAAAATTGTTCCTTTAATTATTATTCCTAGTAATTTTTTATTTTCATCAGCAACTACTATTGGATAAGTAGCTGTGGCTATTACAGGGAATATTTCACTAACCGGAGTATCCGGGCCAATTTGTATTACATCTTTTTTAATTATATTTGTTATTTCTTTTACGCCATTTTCTGCAGCTTCTGCTGCATCTTCAGCAAAAACAATACCATTAATAGTCCAGTCCCGATTTACAACGAAAATACTGGAAATTCCTTCTTCTTCCATTTTTCTAAGTACTGTTCTTGGACCATCTTTTGTATAGGCAACGTTTTTAACTTTTTTCATTACTCCGCTTGCTGTTAAAATTTTCGAAGTATTTACATCTTCAACGAATTTTTCTACATATTCATCAGCAGGATTTGTAAGAATATCCTCTGGAGTACCTTCTTGAACAATTGCTCCATCTTTCATTAAAATGATTTTGTCTCCAAGTTTAAGAGCCTCATCAAGATCATGTGTAATAAAAATAATTGTTTTATTCACTCTGTTTTGTAAAGCAAGTAGTTCATCCTGCATTTCTTTTTTAATTAATGGATCCAATGCACTAAATGCCTCATCCATTAAAAGAATATCAGGATCAACTGCTAAAGCTCTTGCAAGACCAACTCTTTGCTGCATTCCACCACTAAGGTGCTCAGGATAACTATCTTCCCATCCCTTTAAGCCAACTAAATCCAAAGCTTCTCTTGCTTTTTGTTCTCTTTCAGATTGTTCCATTCCTTGTATTTCTAATCCAAACTCAACATTTTTTAATATTGTCCGGTGAGGGAAAAGAGCAAATCTTTGAAATACCATTGCGAATTTTTTTCTTCTCAAATTACGTAATTCATCAGCAGTCATTTTTGTTATATCATTTCCATCAATAATTACACTTCCAGATGTTGGTTCTATTAATCTGTTAACTAATCTGACTAATGTTGATTTTCCACTACCAGATAGTCCCATAATTACTAAGAACTGACCTTCTTCAACTTCAAAGGAAGCATTATTAACGCCAACTGCTAATCCCGTTTTATCCATAATCTCATTTTTTGATAAACCTTGTTTCAACAGTTCAATTCCCTGTTCAGGCTTATTACCAAAAATTTTAGTTAAATTTTGTACTTTAATTTTTACTTCTCCCATATGACACCTTCTTTCAATTCGATTTCTTTTATGCGACAACAACCATTATAGCACAAGTTGTCACTTAATGCAAAAAAACAAGACCCGTCATAGGTTTTAACGGGTCCATTTTTATAAAAATTATAATAGTGTCACTTTGTTATTTTGTAATGATTTCTTTATATCAATAACTCTTTGGTTAGCTGATCCTTTAAACTTCAAGGATATATCTTTTTCATTCAATTTAAATTGTCCATCAACCAAGACATCAATTTCTTTAAGCAAAGGTAAATTATTAATATCTTCAAAAAGAAAACCTGTATATACCCATATATTAATATCTGGTCTTCTGCTTCTTATATACTTAATAACTTTTAATAAAGCTTCCTTTTGAAGAATTGGATCACCGCCACTAAAAGTTATTCCTGAATGCATTGAATTTATTTTTTTTAAAATTATTTTTGCTAATTGAACTTCATCAATTTCTATTCCTTCATCCAAAGGAAACAAATGCGGGTTGTGACACCCTTCGCAATTCCATTTACACCCCTGTAAAAAAACTACTAATCTCATACCCGGGCCGTCAACAATGGAATCATTTAAAATATGTGCATATCTGATCATTTACTACACATCCATGTGTCTTACTCTATTTTTTTCTTCTGTCTTTTTCGCATCATTAAACATTTCAAGAGTTGAAAGATAACCTGTTATTCTTCTGACACGGCTGATTTTACCTTTAATTCCACATGCTGGGCATACTTCAGAATCTATAACACCATTAAATCCGCACTCATTACAAATATCTACAGGGAAATTAACTGCTGCATACCCCATATCCGCATCATACATTGCTTTTACTATTGATTCAAAAGCATCTATGTTATGTTGTGGAGCGCTTGGAAGTTCAACATAAGAAATATGACCTGCATTACATAGTTTATGATATGGTCCTTCAATTTTTATTTTGTCAAAAGCATTTATTTTAAAATCTACTGGTACATGGAAAGAATTTGTATACCAATCTTTATCAGTAATTCCTGGGATTATTCCAAATACTTTTTTATCTTTTGAAGTAAACTTTCCACTTAAACCTTCAGCAGGAGTAGCAAGAAGACTAAAATTTAAACTATATTTCTCTGATGCCTCATCACATCTTCTTCTTAAATGACTGATTATTGATAAACCAAGAGCCTGTGACTCAGAACTTTCCCCATGGTGTTTACCAGTAAGAGCAATTAATGTTTCAGCAAGACCAATAAAACCAATAGATAAAGTACCATGTTTGATGGCCTCTTCAATTTTATCACCATTCTCCATTTCCTCACTGCCAAGGTAAAGTTTCTGTCCCATTAAAAATGGAAAATCTTTTACTTTAAGATTCTTTTGGATATCATAGCGATGAAGAAGCTGCTCAACTATTTTGTCGAAAATTTCATCAAGGCTGTTCCAAAATACTGACAAATTCTTTTCAGCTTTTATACCAAGTCTTGGAAGATTTATTGTAGTAAATGACAGGTTACCTCTTTTTTCAGTCATTTCAGGACCATTTACATTCCCAATTACTCTTGTCCGGCAACCCATGTAGGCAATGTCCTCATCGTAAGGTGAATTAAAAGATGAGTCTTGAAAAGAAAAATTAGGGAATAGTCTTTTACATGCAACTTCCATACTTAATTTAAATAAATCATAATTTGGATCTTCTGGTTCATAATTAATTCCATCTTTAACTTTAAAACAAATATTTGGAAAAATGGGAGCTTCTCCTTTACCTAACCCTTTTGCATAGGCTTTTAAAAGGTTTACTGCAATCATTCTTCCTCCTCTGCTTGTGTCCGTTCCAATATTTATTGAAGAGAAAGGTACTTGTGCACCTGCTCTGCTGTGCATAGTATTTAAATTATAAATAAAACCTTCCATTGCCTGATAAACTTCATCTTGAACCCTGGACTCAACTAAATTTTCCAGCTGTTCATCTGTGATGACAACTCCAGCGTTTTCCAGACTTTCCTTAATCATTCTTTTTTGACGCTCATACTCTTTTTCTACGAAGATTCCCATGTCTCTGTCAAAGTAGGCATAAGACTGACCACCATGCTGATCATTCTGATTACTTTGAAGGATAATAGCAGCTAAAGCTGCAGCAGTTTTAACTCCTTTTGGAGGTCTGATGTAGCCATGTCCGTTGTTAAATCCTTTTTCCATTAACTCAGACAAAGGAATTTGAAGACAAGTCATTGTTTTACCATACCAAGCTAAATCATGTATATAAAAATCTCCATTTTGATGGGCTTCTGCAATTTTTTCTGGCAAAGATCTTTTTAAATAAAATTCTTTTGATGCCACTTCAGATATTTGCAATACTTTTGCAGAAGGAGAATTTCCAACATTTGCATTTTCCCTGCTGGTTTCAGTTAAAATAGTTGAAACTGCATCAAGCATTTCTGATCTTGCATCCCTGATATTTGTTCTTTTCTCTCTGTATAGTATGTATGCCTTTGCAGTCTTGGCATGACCTCTTTCAATCAATTCTTTTTCAACTGCATCTTGAACATCTTCAACAGTATATCTTTGATCTCCAAATTGGTTTCTCAATCTTTTAATTACTCCAAGAGTAATTTCCATAGCAGTTTCTCTGTTTTCTCCACCAACTGATTTAGCTGCTTCAAAAATTGCATCTGTAATTTTTCTTTCATCAAAAGAAACTTCCCGTCCATCTCTTTTTACTATTAAGTCCATATGATTTCCTCCGTAGTTGTATTTATTTCCATAATTAGTGGTAAAAAGTATTTTACTCCCCTATATATAGTATGTCAACCAAAAAAAAGGCAGCCTCATCCTTCAATGAGTCTGCCTAAAATATATTAAAAATCTTTATACATATACATTTAAAACTTATTCTTCATTTTTCCATGCATCTAATTTTTCCATAATTAAGTCATAGGTCCTTTGAGAAATATCTGGAAGCGTACCTCCAAGAATTTCTTTAGCTTTTGCAAAACCTTCATCAATAGCTCCAATCAAAAGATTCATCTTGCCTTTATCTTCTCCTGAAATAGCTTTTGCAAACTCTACTATTCTGTCACTAACTGCTTCTGCGCTAAATTCTCCACCATCAGCCACAGCTGCCTGGGCTTCTGATCTGGTAGTTTCATCAACTTCAACTGTTTTTCCTGCTTCTACATCACGAAAAGTCATTCCCTGACGTGCAAGCATTTCCTCTACCATTCTTTTTAAACTTGAAAATCTTTCATCACTTGCTCTTTTTAATTCTGCTATAACATTTTGATCAGGTTTTTTTACTCCTGGATTATCATAAGTTACTTTCTTGTCAGCATTTGAAGAAGGAATATATTCAACTTCTTTTTGAACCTTTTGATCTGGCTTCACTTCCTGTTCTGCCTTTTTAACGTTTTGTTGATTAATCTGGTGTTGAACACCTGGTACATTAGGATTAATTTTCATAGTAAACTCTCCTTTTCATTATAAACATCCATTTTTATAATCTATAAGTATTATCGGTTAAATAATAAATTTATTTACTTTCATGGTTTAACATATCATATATGTGATTGATGTAAATTTGTCTTATTTTTGAATTTTCTCCTAAACCCTTCATATATATCTCAACTTCAAAACCTTTGTCTGAAAGAATATTCTTCCATGAATCTTCTTCATCTCCTGCCATATCATTTATAGCATGATCTCCAGCTACAAGCATAAAAGGCATTAATACAATTTTCTTAAAAGGAGCTAACTTTTCAATAATATCATCAATTTCAGGATACCCTTCAATATTCGCAATAAAGGTATTAGGAATTTCATCGAATAATTTTAATTGTAAAGCAGCATAACATGAATTTGCAGGATGACTTGCACCATGTCCCATAAGAACAACTGCTTTTTCAGGTTCATATGAGGGGATTTGATCCTTTAACGCTTCAATAGCATTAAAATAATCTTCTGTTGCAAATAAAAGAGATTTTCCTGTTTTTAAAATTTTAAAACGATTTGTATATTTTCTTGCTGGTTTAATAATTTTTTCATGATACTCTTCACCAGGAATAATATGAAGGGTTTGAACATAAACCTCTTTAAATCCTTCAGCCTCCAGCTTATCTAGTGCTTCTTCAAGAGAATCTGTTTTAATTCCTTCTTTTTTTAATAATGCCTTTCTTACCATATTAGAAGTAAAAACTCTTCTAATCTCAAATTCGGGGAATTCTTGTGCTACTTGATCTTCCACCAGCTTAATACTTCTGTTTAACACTTCAATATAACTGGTTCCAAAACTTGCAACAATAATTGCTTTTTTATTCATTATTTCCTCCAGAGTAATTATTTTATATAAATTGCAATAAAGCCATTGCAATCATTCCTGTTGCTAAAGTTATTCCTAAGCTCTTGGTAATTCCTGCTGATATAATTGCAGGAATACCTGCAAGAAGGTTTTTATTTTCCAGGGATATATTTACTATCTCCCCATTCCATTCCAGCAACATGGGCAAGACTAATGCTGCTATTGTAGCAACTGGAACAAAGGATAACCAGTCTCTTACTACCTCAGGCAAATCCAATTTATTAAGAATTAATGCAGGGAAAAATCTCATACTAAAGTTTATAGCCCCAAGAGCAAGAATTAAGACTATTAATTTGCTTTCCATCTTTTTAATACAACTCCTAATGTTGCTGCAACTAAGGTAGCTAACAAAATATTTGAATCTGTAAAACCAAAATTAATAAGAAACATTGAAAAGATACCTGCAAAAATTCCAGTTGAAACCATTAACTTGTTTTCAGCTGTCATAAAAAACAGGGCAATAAACATAGCTGGCAAAGCAAAATTTAAGCCAAAGGTTTCCATATTTGGTATAAAATTCCCAACAAATGCCCCAAGAATTGTACTGCATATCCATGAAAGATGAGAGGTTACATTTAAAGCAAGCCAAAAAGATGCTTCTGGTTTATTTTCTTTAAAATGTGTTGTTGCTACAACAAAAGTTTCATCAGTTATTCCTGCTGTAATTATACCCACCAGCCAGGAAGGAAATTTTTTTAAGTGCAATGATAATGCTGCACTAAATAACATATAGCGTGAATTGACTAATAATATAGTGATTAATATAGTCAGGAAGCTTGCTCCTATAGTCATCATAGCTACTGTAATAAACTGTCCTGAACCAGAAAACAACAATATGGACATTAACCCTACTTCGAAGGGGTTCATTCCATAGTTTTGCGCAATAACACCAAATGCCAGCCCTAATGGAAAATAACCAATACAAATAGGCAGGGACTTTTTCATGCCCAGAATTATTTTTTCTTTCAACTTTATCAACCTTCTTAAAATATATATATCACTATATTTTAGACTTGTAATATTTCTTTGTCCATAGTGAAAGAATATAAAAAGGCTTCTTTTACATCTTTCCCGCTAATCTTCCTAAGTGCTTCCTTGTATATTTTTAATTGAGAATCATATTTTATTAAAAGTTCTTCTTCTGATCCCTCATTTACATAATCAGTTTTATAATCAATAAGAATATAATATCCATCCTCTTCAAAATAACAATCGATTACACCTTGAATAAAAATATTTTCTCCGCATCCTTCAGCATCATCAACTGCATTACAAATGTCAGTTTTATATACAAAACTAACCTCTCTTTTTATTTTCTTAGAATTAAGCATTCTATTACCAAGAGGACTTTTAAAAAACTTTAAAATTTTATCAGGGTTTATTATTTCACTTTCTTCTTTAGTTAATAATTCATTTTTTATCATTATTTCAATTTGATAAAAAATCCCATCTTTGGTACTTACTTTTTCAAGATCACAATTCTGCATAAAAAAGTGGATAATTACACCTTTCTCTGATGGAGAAAATTCTTTTTTACCTTCAAGAAAAGATGGTCTTTTTACAAGAGATGGAATTCTGTAAAGAATTTTACTCATATCTTCAACAGATACCTTTTTTAAATCAGAAACAGTAATTTTAGAGGGAATTTTATTTGATTTTTGATCTGGATATTCCCAAGAAAAATTTTTATTAATATGCTCAGATGCAA
>RZYW01000103.1 GCA_009930175.1 Clostridia bacterium | reverse complement strand
TTGTATACAGTATTTAAAGTGCAGTTCTTTGGGTAAGTTATTAAAAATTATATGACTGGATGTGAGATTATGTTATTTAAAACCAATATTAAAGATATACCATACAAAAAGAAAGTGGCAATAATCGGTACTGGATTTGTTGGTTCAACTACGGCTTATGCAATAATGATGAAAGAATTGGCAAGGGAAATTGTTCTTGTGGATATTAATAGAAAAGCTTCTCAGGGAGAAATTCTTGATATCGCCCACGGTATTCCATCAATGGGCTCAGGTTCAATTTATGCTGGAGATTATTCCGATTGCAAAGACAGCGATTTAATAATCATTACCGCGGGGAGAAACCGGAGAGAAGGAGAAACCCGCCTGGAGCTGGCTGAAGGAAATCTTGCCATCGTTAAAAGTGTCCTGGAAAATCTAGCTCCTCATTACACAAAAGGAATTATTGTTTTGATTACAAATCCTGTAGATATAATCACCCAAAAAGCCATTGAATGGACTGGATTACCTGAGGGTCGTGTTTTCGGCACAGGATGTTTACTAGACAGTTCCCGGTTTGTAAGAGCAATTGCAGATCATCTAAATGTTAATACGGAGCTTGTTCACGGAATGATCGTTGGAGAACACGGGGAATCTCAGCTCCCAGTTTGGTCCATGGTTACAGTTTCTGGAATCCAAATTGATGAATATTGTAAAATTAAAGGCATCCCTTTTACTTCTGAAGATAAGCAAAAGATTGCCGACACTGTTAGAACTATGGGAGCAGATATAATTAAAACCAAAGGTAAAACTCATTTTGGAATTGCTACCTGCGTTGCCTCTCTTGCAGATGCAATTATAAACGGAAGAACCACAATTTCTACAGTCAGCACGATTTTAAAAGGAGAATATGGTGTAAATGGTATTGCAACAAGCCTGCCATGTATAGTGAGTAACAACGGAGTTGAAAAAAGGCTAACAGAAAAATTTAGCGATGAGGAAGTAAAGCTTTTCAAAGATTCTGCAGAGAAATTGGAAAAAGTTGTAAATCAGTTTAAAGATATTTAAAATAAAAAATATAGCCACTCTTAAAATCCAAGAGTGGCCTTTTCTTAATTATCGAAGATCAGCCTCTACTCGATTTCTCCCATTAGCCTTAGCCCGATAGAGGTTTTCATCCGTTCTCTTAATAATATCTACAACTGCATCATTTTCTCTAACTGAAGTTACCCCGATACTGATAGTATAAGGGTCTTCCATATCAAAAACCTTTTCTTCAATAATCTTCCTTATCGAGTCTGCAAGAAGGTATGCTTCCGATAAAGCCGTGTTCGGGCAGATAATAATAAATTCTTCTCCACCCCAACGTCCCAGAACATCATTTCTTCTTACTCTTTCTCTTAAAATCCCCGCAGTCTTTTGCAAACAAACATCTCCAATTTGATGCCCGTATTTGTCATTAATTTTCTTAAAATAATCTACATCTATTAATAATACAGAAAAAGCCAGTTTATACCTATTATAGTTTTCCATTGCTTCTTCAAGTCTCTTGTCGATTTCCACTCTGTTATATAGAGCAGTCAATTTATCTGTAATTGCGAGATTTTTAGTCTGTTCCAGCAGTTTTTCTAATTCTTGAGTTTTTTCTTCCACCAGTTTGTTCAGTATCCTGTTTCTTTCTTCAAGTTCTTTTAGCGGATATGACTCATCGCTTCCATGTTCTTGCGAAGGAAAAGACATATGTACATGCCTAATTAAAAAACTCTCGGTATCCTTTTTTCTTGAAAAGGATATGCTAAATCTAAGGTTTGCCATAAAAATCTTTTGATCAAGAATTTCAGTTTCGAGATCCATTATTCCAAACACGATAGCGGAGAGACTGTTAAAAACATCCACTTCATATTCACGGAAAAAGTACTTTATTTCATTTGGGGCTTGTTCAATATCTCTTTTTAACAGCATTATGCTGTTAAGGCTCTCTTTCGAAAATTCATCTTCCCCAGAACCAATACCTTTCATTTCCGGACTTATATACTCAAGCATCTTATCGAAATTTCTTTCTTTTAAGTAGGCTTCAAAATATTCATCGCATGTTTTCATTACTTCTTCTTTTAATAACATATTATATCCTCCTGCTTTATTATAATACTTTGAAAACCTTTTATAATCAACATAAGACAAGGGAAACACAGACATGTATAATTAAAAAAAGAAGAGGATGGTGATTTTAAAAATGAGTATCGTTCTTAAAGGCGGCTTTGTTGTTAATGTCTTTTCAGGGGAAATTTCCCAAAAAGATATAAAGATTGAAAAAGAAATGATTGTTGGTATTGGAGACTATAAAGATGCAGATTCCTTTGTGGATATTTCCGGTAAATACGTTATCCCCGGACTTATTGATGGTCACATTCATATTGAGAGTTCCATGCTTGTTCCCGCTGAATTTGCAAAAGCAGTAATACCCCATGGAACTACTACAGTAATAGCTGACCCCCATGAGATAGTTAACGTTGCTGGTAAAGATGGCTTTATTTATATGAAAGAAGCTTCTCAAAATCTCCCTGTAGATTTTTTTTACAATGTTCCTTCCTGTGTTCCCGCAACGGAAATGGAGACCTCTGGAGGAAGGCTGAACTCAAAAGATATGGAGAAATTGCTTCAAAAGTATCCTGACATACCTGGTATTGGAGAGATGATGAATTACCCGGGAGTTCTTTCAGAAGACAAAGAAATTATGGAGAAAATCGCCCTGGGGAAAAAATACGGAAAAGTAATTGACGGTCACTGCCCTGGTTTAAGTGGAGATGACCTCAATAAATATATAGCTGCGGGAATAACTACCGAGCATGAATGTTCAACTTTAGAAGAAGCTAAAGAGAAACTGGAAAAAGGAATGCATATTCTTATTAGAGAAGGCTCCGCAGCCAAAAACCTTAAAGATCTTCTTCCACTAATTAATAATTATACCCACCCATTTATATCCTTTGCCAGTGATGACAGACATCCAGAAGATTTAATTAATGAAGGACATATAGATAATATTTTAAAAATCGCTATGAATCATGGGGTTGATCCTATGTTAGCCATAAAAATGGCTACAATAAATACCGCCCGCCTGTATGGATTAAAGAACAGAGGAGCTATTGCTCCAGGTTATATTGCAGACTTAGTAATTCTGAATGATTTAAAAAATGTCAAAATAGATATGGTATATAAAAATGGATTAAGGGTTTTTGATAATGAAAAGCTGCTTTATCCTATTAAGCACCCAGAAACCTCCCTTAACTTAAGGTCAACAGTTAAAGCTGATATTAAAAATAAAAGAATAACTCCCGATATTCCTGATGGAAAAGAGGTAAAGGTAATCCAATTGGAAGATAATCAAATAACAACGAAGAAAGAAATCGCCAAGTCAGAAAAAATCGGGGTACTTTCTGACATTTTATATATCAGCATAATTGAAAGATATGGTAAAAACGGCAATATCGGAATGGGATTGGTTCAAGGTTTTGGCTTGAAAAATGGAGCTTTAGCTTCCACTGTAGCCCACGATTCCCATAATATTATTGTAGTTGGTACCAATGAAGATGATATGAGAGCTGCCGTTGAAGGAGTTATTACCTCCGGAGGCGGGCTGGCTGTTGCTCTGGATAAAAAAGTCATATCCCTTCTCCCACTGGAAATTGGGGGTTTAATGACAGAAAAAAGTGCCACTGAAACAGCAGCACTTTTAAAAGAACTTCATGAAGCTTGTAAAAATTTAGGCTGCACTTTAGATTCACCATTTTTGACCCTGTCTTTTCTTGCTTTACCGGTAATCCCAGAACTTAAAATTACAGATAAAGGTTTATTTGATGTAAATAAATTCGAATTTACTGAACTTTTGTAAATATTTTCATTGCATCCCGGAGGAATAAAGCACATCCGGGATGTATTTTATTATAGTATTCTGCAAACCTTTCATCA
>RZYW01000102.1 GCA_009930175.1 Clostridia bacterium | reverse complement strand
AATATAGAAAATATATTCCACAGTTATCTTTTTCCTATTTATGCAATAATAAAAAACCCTCTGGTTCATTTGCAACATTACATCATCAGTATCCTGAAAGGGATGTTACTCCTATGACTTTATATATATCGGATTACCTGGACTGGCAGAAAATGACCTTTAGTTATAACTATTGGGGAAACTATTTTTCTGATGAAGAGGTTGCTAAAATTCATCAGGATATAGAAACTAGAATTGCAAATATTATAAGTAAAAATACCTAAATTCTTTGGAGGGATATTAGTGTTTGAAAACATATCAACTATTGGTGAATTATTATCTGTAACATCAGATTATTATGGTAAAAAGCCAGCATTTTCTTATTTGAAAGATGGAGAAGTCCACTCTGTTTCATATTCTGAATTTGCACAACAGGTTAATTTAACGGCAAAGTCACTTATCCTAAAGGGGATTACTAACAGCAAGATATCTGTTGTATCGGAAAACTCCTATTACTGTATCTTGTGGGCATATGCTGTACCTCTTTCGGGTAATGTTCTGGTTATGCTGGACAATTTGACAACAATGCAGGAAAAAGCTTATATGGTTGAACATAGTGACACATCTTGTTTAATTTATTCAACAATGAACCAGCAGTTTTGCGATTATATAAAAGAAAATAATAAAAGTGTTATTAATACAATTTGTATAGAAACTGATACTGAGGCTTTTCTTAATAGTGATCCAGGGGTCGAATTGCCAAATACTAAGGGCTCAGAAATGTCATATATATTTTATACCTCAGGAACAACTGGGAAACCAAAAGGTGTTGTCCATTCACAGCTTAACTTGCTGCGTAGTGAGCTTTATTTCACATATAGTTTAAAATTAAAAGACACGACATTCCTGATGTTGCCGGTAAGTCATATTTTGGCTTTTGCTAATATTGTGCTTGCTTCCATGTATTCCGGCTCTAATGTATTCATATCAGCAGGACTTAAGAATCTCTGGAAGGAGATGGGGGAAGCTGGTCCATACTGTGTCTTTGCCGTACCGGCAGTTTTATCATATTTTGAAAAAACAATTAATGCCAAAGCAGAAGAATTAATTAAAACAGGTAATTTTATGGATAATCTTTCTGCAAGGAAAGAAGCTGTCAAGGAATTATTTGGAGAAAATTTAAGTTTATTTGTAACTGGTGGTGCGCCTATAAATCTAGAAATTGCGAAGAGTATACATGAGTTAGACATATTGGTGCTTAATGGATATGGGCTTACTGAAACCTGTGGATCAATAACTGTAAATCCAAATGATGATAATAGGCTTGGCAGTGTTGGGCGGATAAATTTCAATTCTAAAGGAAAAGTTATTGAGGGAGAACTTGCCTTTAATAATCCATATTTATTTAAAGGATATTACAAGGATTCAGATGCTACGGAAGAAGTATTTGATGGTGAATGGTTTTTAAGCGGAGATTTAGGATATATTGAAGATAATTATGTATTTATTACTGGAAGAAAAAAGAATCTAATTGTATTACCAAATGGAAAGAATATAAGTCCGGAAGAACTTGAAATGGAAATCCTGAAAATTGAAGAAATTAAAGAGGTTATAGTTTGCGAAGAAAAGGGAAAACTTACAGCTAAAGTTTACACGGAAGACGATGAAAAAGTTGTTCGTAAAAAAATTAATGAAATGAATAAGAATTTATCTCTATATAAGCAAATTGAAAATGTAGAGTTTTATGCTGAGGAATTTCCTAAAACAGCAAGCAAAAAAATCAAAAGAGGAGAAATATAATATGCTTACAGAAGTGATAGAGATTATTAAAGAAACATTTTCCCCATCAATTGAAGTTACAGGGGACACAACAATAAAAAATGACTTACAATTAGATTCATTTGATATTATAAATCTCACCTGTATCTTCGAAGACAGGTATAAAATTAAAATTGATGATATAGATTTATATACTTTCGTAACAGTTAAGGATATTTGTGAATATCTTGCTAATAAATAAATTGAAGATATGGAGGTAATTATGAAAAAATATATTATTACAACTGAAAGTGGTTCAGATTTATCCAAAGAAATGATCGATC
Organism: Clostridia bacterium; assembly: GCA_009930175.1. Lineage (GTDB taxonomy): Bacteria > Bacillota > Peptococcia > Peptococcales > SKKY01 > SKKY01. Next base: position 1,881 of record RZYW01000102.1, on the reverse strand, counting down.
GCTATAATATTAAAGTTATTCCCATGTATGTAACAATGGGAGATCAAACTTATCCTGATGGCAGTTTTGATGTTCAGAAGGTTTTTGATCATTATGAAAAAACAGGAAATCTGCCTAAAACATCTGGGTCTTCACCTCAAGATAACACGGAGGTTTTCAAGCAAATTTTTGAGGAACATCCAGATGCATACATAATTCACATTGGATATTCTGCAGTGACAACGGTTTCCTTTAATGCGGCAAATATTGCAGCGCAAGAGTTTGAAAATATTTATCTTGTAGACTCCAAGTTTGTAACTATTGGGGCAGCTACTATTGTAAAAGCAACCGCTCAATTCATTGAAGAAAATCCAAATGCAAGTCCTGAAGAAATTATTACATTTGTTGAAGATATTAGAGAACGCACTCATATGGTTTTTCTACCTAAAACACTTCAATATTTAAAAGCTGGGGGACGTGTTTCAAATTTGGCTTATTATGGAGCAAGTTTGTTGAATATTCATCCCTCAATTAAATTAGAAAATGGATACTTAGTTTCTGGAGAAAAATATCGTGGACCCTATGATAAGTGTCTAAAAAAGATGTTTAAAAATTTTTTCCAAAGCCATAAAATTGACCCAGAGACGGTTTTAGTTGTAGGTACTCCAGGTGTCGAAGATGTTCAGAAAGAGATGATTCACGAATTGCTGAGAGAACATGGCGTTGAAGAGCTTAGATGGATGAATGCAGGTGCTGTAATATCCAGTCATGGTGGTCCCGGAGCTATTGGCATAGCTGGGATTGAATATAAACAATAGAAAGGAAGAACCTAAAGATTAGGGAAAAAGGGATAATGAGCTTGAGAAAGTACCAAAGTTTGAAGAATTCCCAAGCAGATAGATAAAGTATTTGTCATAATTTTATTACTGATTAGTTAGGTTTTTTAAAATAATAGAATAATACACCTATACATAATAATAAACCAATTAATGCAGGTTTAAGAATTGACATACCTGCTTCTCCGCTAAATGAAATACTCCAAAGGAATTTAAGAACAGCTGCTCCTACTATAACTCCTAATAGCCATTTCCAGTTTCTTTTCCATGCAGATAATATTAGCATGATGAAAAATATGGGAACTGATAAACTCATAATTAGTTTTGGTGCAGTCCATGTACCTTTTAAATAGTCCATTTCAAAAGATAAAAATTCTAAAACCTGAGGACTACTTGTCTCGGGTACAGGGAACCAGAACATACTTGTAAATAGTGCAAAAATTGAAGCGAAGATACCTGTTAAACTTTTTTTATATGCAAATATAACCATTGGGATAATAAATAAAGGTCTAATATACCAGCTTAGTACATTATGGTGCCTTTCAAATGCCCAGTTGAAAAAAGTGTCATTAGATAAAAATAATATAATAAATATTAGGGTAGCAATTGCGAATAAAATACCTAATGTAAAATCTGTTTTTTTATTCATGATAATTCTCCTTTAGATTTGCTGTGCATGAGGTTCCTTTTACAAATTCTTTTTCAAGTAAATCATATCAATTAACTGTTGTCCGTCCTCATACATAGGGTGATCGTAGTTGTCTGTAAAAAAGTTTTTTACAATGTGTGATCTCACAAACCCACATTTCTCATAGAAGCGAAGTATTGATGGGCAGTCCCCTGTACCAAGGTATAATTCTTTACCAAAATCTTTATAATAATTCGCTACAAATGAGATTAGCTGCTGTCCATATCCTTTTTTTTGATGTTCAGGGACAGTAACAATATTCTTAATTTCATAAAGGCCTGGTTCTTCCTGGGTAACAACGCAAATGCTTTTAAGATCATTGTCATACAAGGCAAACATTTCACCACGACAGAGATATTTTTCTATCATATCAATCTG
>RZYW01000101.1 GCA_009930175.1 Clostridia bacterium | reverse complement strand
TAAATCTTCTATTAAGTCTTCAACGTCTTCTATTCCTACGGAAATTCTAATTAAATTATCAGTAATTCCAATAGCTTCTCTTTGTTCCCGTGGTATTGAAGCGTGAGTCATAATTCCAGGATGTTCAATTAAACTTTCCACTCCTCCAAGACTTTCTGCCAGTCTAAATAATACCGTGCTTTCTAAAAATCTCCTTGATTCTTCTACTCCTCCCTTTATAAAAAAGGTCAACATGCCTCCCGGAAGAGTCATTTGCTTCTTTGCTAATTCATAATTGGGATGACTTTTTAGGCCTGGATAAATTACTTTATCAACTTTGGGATGTTCTTCCAGGTAATTGGCTATTTTCTGAGCATTTTCTGAATGAGCCTTCATTCGAATTGATAAGGTCTTTAATCCTCTGAGTATTAAAAAAGAATCAAAGGGAGACAGAATTGCTCCTATTGCATTTTGCAAAAATCCAATTCTCTCAATTAATTCTTGGTTGTCTTTTACAACAACAACTCCAGCAATTATATCAGAATGACCATTTAAATATTTTGTAGCAGAATGTATTACTATATCAAAACCAAAGTCTAAAGGCTTCTGAATATATGGAGAGGAAAATGTATTGTCACATACAGTAATTAAATTATACTTCTTGCCGATATCTGCAATCTTTTTCAGATCAACTATTTTTAGTAAAGGATTAGTTGGAGTCTCAATCCAAATCATTTTTGTATTATCTTTAATGTATTGTTCTAATATCTCCGGTTCTTCTAATTCAACAAAATCTGCAGTTAAGCCATTGGTAACTTTCTTCACTTTATCAAAAAGTCTATAGGTTCCTCCATAAACATCATTTATTGAAATAATATGGGAATCTCTTGGTAATAAATCTAAAACTGTGGATGATGCTGCTAATCCAGAGGAAAATGCAAAACCTTTTTTGCCATTTTCTAAATCCGCGACACACTCTTCCAAAGCAAATCTTGTTGGATTTTTTGATCTAGAGTATTCATATCCTTTATTTACTCCCGGGCTTTCTTGGATAAACGTTGAAGTTGCATATATCGGAGTAACAATTGCCCCTGTGGCTGGGTCTGGTTCTTGCCCCGAATGAATTGCTTTTGTTGAAAAGCCATAACTCGTCTTCATATATTTTCCTCCAACCATGCATCATTGTACATTTTTGATAAATATTTATTTCCTGTATCACATGAAAAGGTCAAAATGTTTTCTGGTTTTTTTGTTTGTTGAGCATATTTAACAGCAGCTGCAAGCAAAACACCTGTAGAGGAACCCGAAAAAATTCCTTCCTCTCGTAAGAGTTTTCTTGCCGTTGAGAAGGCTTCTTTATCACTTATAGAATATGCTTCTCTTACAAGTGAAAAATCAGAATGAATAGGAATAAAATCTTCCCCTATTCCTTCAACCAACCAACTCCCTGGTTTGCCAAATTCTTTATGATAAAAATAATCTTTCAAAATAGAACCTGCAGGGTCTGCAAGTATAAATTTAATGTCAGGCTTTACCTTTTTAAAATAACTTGTTAATCCTCCAATTGTACCCGCTGAACCAACTCCAAGAACAATTGCATCAATATTACCATTCATCTGCTCCCATATCTCTGGTCCTGTTTTTAGTTCATGGGCAAGAGGGTTGTAGGGATTACTAAATTGATCAATATAAAACGCTCCAGGTATTTCTTCTGCAATTCTTTCAGCATAATCTTGATAATATTCGGGATGCCCTTTTTCAACATCGGAGCGAGTCATTAGTATCTCAGCGCCCATAGCTGATAAATGATCAACTTTTTCCTTACTCATTTTATCTGGAATAACTAATATTATTTTGTAGCCCTTCAAGGTAGCTGCCAAGGTAAGCCCTAGTCCAGTATTTCCCGCTGTTGCCTCAACAATAGTACCACCAGGTTTTATTTTTCCTTCTCTCTCAGCGTTCTCAATCATGGACAAACCAATTCTGTCTTTAATTGATCCCATTGGATTTAAATTTTCAAGTTTAATATATAAATTGGACTCTCTTATATCAAATGAATTTAATTGAACTATAGGAGTATTACCAATAAGATCTAGAATATTTTTATAAACCATTTCCCACACTCCTCTAATCATAGTTATCATATATGTTTTATATGTCTTAGTTTCATGATAATATTATATTATCCTTTTTTTGTCAACTCTTTTTATGAAGCTAAACAAAAAGGCTACCGAGAATTTTTAATTCTCGGTAGCCTTTCACATAAACTACTAATCATTTATATTTTTTTCTGGGTAATTACGCCTCCACCAATTACATATTCATCTTGATAAAAAACAACAGATTGTCCAGGAGATATAATCTCTTTTGAGTTTGCGAATTCCACATATACTTTATCTTTTTCCAAAACTTTAATATTTGCAGGTATTTCATTGGAAGAATATCTTACTTTAACTTTTGCTTTGAAATCTTTTTCGGGAAAATCAAAGGGTATAAAATTTAATTTCTCAGCGATTAACCCTTTTACCTTTACTTGGTCTTTATAGCCGACAGTAACTTTATTGCTTAGGTGATCTTTATCTATCACATATAAAGGTTTTTCAGCTGAAATTCCAATACCTTTTCTCTGCCCAATTGTATAGTATATATGTCCTTTATTTTTACCTAAAACATTCCCATTACTATCAATAAATTCACCTGGAGAAAAAGAATTACCCGTCCATTCAATTATAAAGTCCGAATAATGTTTGTTGGAGATAAAACAAATATCTTGACTGTCCGGTTTTTTTGAATTTACCAGTCCTTTTTTTTCTGCAATTTTTCTTATCTCTTCTTTAGTGTAGCCTCCATTGGGGAAAAGGGTATGTTTCAATTGTTTTTGATTCATCATATATAAAAAATAGCTTTGATCTTTAGTCATATCAACCGCTTTTTTAAGCAAATATCTGTCTGCTTTTTCATCATACTCTTTTGATACATAATGACCTGTTGCGATAAAGTTATGTCCCAACATAAGAGCTTTCCTAAGCATTTCTTCAAACTTCACAATTTTATTACATAGCATACAGGGATTAGGTGTTCTACCTTTTATATATTCAGAAACAAAATAATCAACAACTTCCTTGTTAAATATTTCTTTCATATTTAATACATAAAAAGGAATTCCTAAACTAAAGGCTACCGATCTGGCATCCTCCACATCTTCAATAGAACAACAGGTTCTGCTGCAGATATCTTCGGCCTCTTTAGGTGGATTTTCCCATAATTTCATTGTAATACCAGTAACATTATAATCACTGTCGAGCAAGAGAGAAGCTGCGACTGAACTGTCAACTCCACCACTCATTCCTACCATTACTCTTTCTTTCAAAACTTATCACCCATCCACAAAAATATTTTCATCGAAAACCATACTAAATTAGTAGTGTTTTGTCAATGAGCTCTTACTTCAAAAATTTCATAAAAAAACCTCTGGATAAATAGTCTATAATTTAATACAATCAGACTATTTAATCAGAGGTGTAACATCCTGGTAGTGCTTTATTTTTTTACACAATCCAAGTGAAGATCTTTCTCCATACTATATATTCGAATAAACAAAGTGGCTGCCAGACAACTGTACAAGGCTGCCGGCGGCCCAAACCATTCCCAGGCAATCATGTAAACTACTGCCCCTATAATTGAAGCAACTGCATATACTTCTTTGCGAAAAACAAAGGGTATTTCCCGGGCAAAAACATCACGAATTATTCCTCCCCCTGTTCCTGTCAAAACTGCAAAAGTAATAATTATATATGGCTGATCAAATCCATTAAACATTGCCACCCTTGCACCGATTGCTGTAAATGCTGCTAATCCCGCCGCATCAAGATATTGTATTATCTTTCTGGTGTTGGTTGTAGTGAACTTATTGTAGAAAAATATTACAATCACTGCAGATGCAATGCTAATAAGGGCAAAAAATGGATTTTCCAAAGATGTAGGAACATTTTTACTTACAAGAACATCACGAATTATTCC
>RZYW01000100.1 GCA_009930175.1 Clostridia bacterium | reverse complement strand
AGGGGTATTAGAATCTACTAGAAGCATAACTTCGGAATATTTTAATGTTCCTTATACACAAGGACAGCCTTTAAATGCGGATGATATAAATAAGGCAATGTATACCAGAGCCCGGGCTTTAACTTCCGATGCTACTAATGTAAGAAAACAAGCTATTCTATCAGATCCTTCCTATGCTTCCTATACTACTGAAGAGAAAGATGAGTTGATTAGAAGTATAGAACGAGAAACTATGCCGAATGCAGTTAAGGAAGTTGGAAGAGCATATTACGAAGTTTTAGGTAAATTAAATTTAGCTAAAAATAAAGGAAGTGTTATTATAAACCAGATAAGTAATTTAAAATAATCATATGGAAGAGAAACTAATACAGTGGCTACAGGAGAGGCATCCTGAAACAGATGATACAAGAGGATTGTCGGGAGTAAATACAATTGATCCGGCTTTAAATATTAAGCAAGAACGGGAACAAGCTTCTAATTATGCTATAGAAGCTTCGGGAAGTATATATACTTTACCCGGAGCTGTTAAAAGTAGATTTGATAGAAGTAAAAATCCAGAAGATTATAGAACTGTTGAAGCTCTAAATAAGCAAAGAGCCCGTGAGCAGACTGCTGTAGGTAAAGCATTCAATGCTATTTGGGGAGGTGTGGCTAGTGGATTAGTCACAGCTGCTGAGGATATATATCATATAGGAAATAGTTTAGCTAATGCTGAAAGTTTTGCTAAAGCTGAGTTGCGAGAGAAGGATGCTGTATTAGAATTTTTAGGTAAGACTAAAGAAGGTATTTATAATGCTTTACCTATATATGAAATGGAGAAAGAGACAGCCCTAGGAGAATTTTTCAAATGGAATTCCCTACGAGGTATGTTAGATAGTATAGTAGGATTTGCATTACCGGGTTTTGGTATAGGATCTGGAATAAAAGGACTTGCTAATTTAGCTCTTAGAAGTGCCAGACTCGAAGCTTATGGCACTAAGTTAGTACAAGGTGCAACTACATTTACCAGTGCCTACCTTATGAATTTAGGTGAGACTGGTATTATGAATATGGAGCTGGGCGAATTAGCCTTTCAAAATGAAATAGGAAGGCGTGCGGGTTTAATATTAGCTGATAAATATAATAATGATCCTCGTTTTGCAAGATTAGCAGAAGTCGAGGCTACAGAGGAAGTAGAGAATGATAATGAATTTAAAGCCGCTGTAGGGCAGCAACAAAAAGATTTCGCTTTATTAAATAAAGCAATGATAGCTTCGGATGCTTTTGCGATAGCAGGTCTATTTAGACTTAAGGGAGCTACCAGAAATATTGTAAAACCGGCTGGTGTTAAAAAAGCATTCCAAGAATTTCTCAAGACTAATCCTACAGGATTAAATAAAGCGGCTTTTGTGGGTAAATATTTAGTTAGTCCTAGTAATCCTATAGCTCAAAATCTTAAAGAAGCTGCTGAGGAGATGTATCAAAATGCTATCCAGGAACAAGGTTTATTTGAATTAAGGAGAGATTCGGGAGATTTAACAGAAGAAGAGGAATTATTTGTTGTTCCTAAGACTAATGTAGGTAGATTATTAAAATTTGGTACAAGTAAACAAGCTGTAGTGGAGGGGCTTATGGGCTTCTTTAGCGGAGGTTTACAAAGGACTATGATGCAGAAAGCTCAAGATTTAGCTACTGGTGATAGAACAGGTACTAACAGAAAAACTCGTATTAACGATTTATACGATAAACAGCAAGAATTCGATCAAGTAGTTAAATCTAAACAAGCTGAATTATTAGGGTACGAAATTGAAAGAGCTGCTGCGGAAGCATCCGGAGATGATATAGCAGTAGAACATTTAGAAGAGGCATTCTTTTTAAGTAAGGCTCAAGAGGCTATTGATTTAGGTACTATTGATATGCTTTATAGAAATTTAGAAGGCATTGCTAAATTAACTAATGAGCAAGCAAAAGAATTAAAATTAAGGGACGATTATAAGCAAAGAGCTGAGGATCGTATTAAGGAGTTAACTAAATTAGAAAAAACTTACCTTAACATAAATTCTAAATGGGCTAACAGGAAATTAACTGCTAGTGAGATATTTGCTAAAACTTTAGAAGTTGAACATAGAGGTAAAGTTAATACTAAGTATACTCAAAAGTTAAATACTTTATATGATGAAATAGCGGAAGATTTAAGACAAATATACGGGGAAGTAGTTCCCGAAGATATAATAGATATACTTAAATCCGGAGATATATCCTCTTTAAATTCCAGTATACAAATAAGTTTAGCTGCTAATGAAAAATATGACGCTATTCATGATGTTAAATCTAAAATAAAAATTAATCAAGATTTAGCTGAAGAAGCTACTGCAAGATTAAACCAAATAACTTCTCCGGAATTTACTCCTGAAGTAGAACAAGCCGAAATAGAAGCTGTTCGGAAGAAGTTTTACACTATAGCTGATGTTTTAGCTGATAAAAAATTACCTTTTGTATATAACGATGCTGATAAAGACATGACTTTATTAGTAGTAAAAGAAAACGATGATTATATATTACATGTAGTAAATGCTGAAACTGGTATTTCAGAACCTTTATTAAATAAAAAAAATGAACCTATCAAGTTCCTTGGTAATATAGAAGAATTTGCTAAGAATTCGAATCTACAGGATGTAATCCAACAGGCTGCATTGGAAGACTTAGACTTAGAAAAACTTATAGAAGATTTTGAAAACAAACAAAAGTCTGCGGAGCAATCTAGTTCTGCAGCTGATCAGGTTGAATCAAGTTCTCCTACTATAGCTAATATTAAAGTCGGAGATACTTATGTATTAGATAATAAAGAGGTAGAAGTTGTCGAAGTTAAAGATAATTCAGTAAAGTTGAAAGATGATAAAGGGTCAATTACTACATTAAACTCTGATGAACTTACCAAACTTTCTATACCAAAAAAAGCTGATGATGAAACTACTAGTACTCCGCAATCTGGAGGCGAACCTTCTTTATTCGATGATGCGGCATTCGAAAATACAGGTGTCCCTGAAATTACTGAGCAAAAAGTAGTCAATTCCTCCAAAGTTTCCGATCATTTAGCAGAAGAATCTGTAGATGATTTAAACGAGCCGGCAAAAAGAACTGCTATAACTTATTTTTTCGGAACACAAGGTAATATAAAGGCGGGACAAGACCTCTCCTCTACCCCAGCTACCAGACGGTGGTATGATTTTGTAAATGCACATAGTTTTGGAAAAGGTTCGGATATTAGAGGTAAATTAGTCCCCTTAACTGAGTCTGATATTAATAGTTTACCTCCTTCTTATAGGAAGACTTACAAGGATAAACAAGGTAAAGATCAGTACTATCCTCAATATAGAATATTTATAGTAAATTCTAAAGGAGAGTATGCGCATCGTAATGAAAAAGGCGAATTCGTTTATAAGAAAAGCTTAGATATGAATACAGCAGTATTTACATTTACAGCTTATTTAGGACATACTTTCCAAGATTTACAGAACAGTCCAATGCCTCGTTTAAGAGCTTCTGTGACAGAAGAAGAGTTTAATCAAGCCAAGGCTGCTTATATAAAATTTATTAAAACTACTATGTCTAAAAATAAAGGTTATATAAATTTTATAGGAAAAAGTGTAGGAATATGGAATGCGCGTACTTATGGCGATAAACAAGCACAACCTTTACAACCTGTTAAAGCGATTCAACCTGATACAAAGAAAGTAGATATTGGAGTATCTATAGGAGGTTCTGTAACTTTTAATCTGGGGAATAATCAGACTAAAGAAGTTACAGCTAAAAGGGGAAGTATCGTTATTTTCAATAGGGAAACAGGTGAAGCTTCCTTTGGCTACTCTAAACCTATAAGTAAGGAGCATCGGGAAATAATTCTTGAATTTTTTAGGCAGTTAGCTGGGATGGTAAATAGCGATGGAACTATTGTGAACGCACCACAAGGTATGTGGAAAATGTTAGCCACTCTTACTAATTATACTAAAAATAATTTAAGGTCTAACGGAACTGAGATTTATACAAATGCTAATAATAAATTTCATTTTATTACTAAAAACGGTAAGCTTAT
>RZYW01000027.1 GCA_009930175.1 Clostridia bacterium | reverse complement strand
CCAAAGATTACCGAGGGAACTCCTGCCAGGTTAGATATATTCACCTGAATTATTCTTTTTAATCTTCCATTTCCAGAATATTCTTCAAGATATATTGCTGTGGCAACTCCCAAAAATAAGGTTACAGGAGCAACTACAGCCATTAGCCAGATTGTTCCAATAATTACACTTTTTATTCCTGCCTTATCTGGAAAAATTGAAAGTTTACTGGTTAAAAACTGAAGATCAAGCCATCCAACACTTTGAATAATAATTCTATAAAAAAGAATACCTAAAACACCTAATGCCAGGACTGTAGAAAGAGAAAAGAGATGCTTTGATAAATTATTAATTTTTATTCTGTTATCTATTCTTTTCTTGTTATGCATCCTAATATTCCTCTCTATACTTTCTGGATATATATTGAGCAAACATATTCATAATAAGTGTAAAAATAAATAATATTAGTCCTACTGCGTAAAGGCTGTAATAACCAATTGTTCCACTTCCTGCATCTCCACTGGTAAATTCAACTATATAGGCTGTCATTGTCTGCATAGATTGAGTTATATCAAATGTAAAGTTTTTAGAACTTCCTGCTGCTATAGTTACAATCATTGTTTCTCCAACTGCTCTTGAAATTCCAAGAACTATAGAAGCAATTATTCCAGATATTGCCGCGGGAAGAATTACCTTAAGAGTTACTTCAAGCTTAGTTGCACCTAATGCTAAGGCACCTTCTCTCATAGAATTTGGAACTGCATTCATTGCATCTTCAGATAAAGATGCGACCATTGGAATTATCATAATTCCCATAACAATCCCTGGACTCAAGATGTTTTTTGCACCTAAGCCAGGTATTATTTTCATTAATATAGGTGTAACAAAGGAATATGCAAAAAATCCATATACTATGGTTGGAATCCCCGCCAGAACTTCCATAACAGGCTTAAGCATTTTTCGGTTTTTTTCTGAAGCGTATTCACTTAAATAGATTGCTGCAGAAAGCCCAACAGGAACTGCTACAGCCATTGCAATTATTGTGCTCATAATCGTTCCGTTAATTAAAGGTAATATTCCAAACTGAGGGTTTGCACTTAAAGGAGCTAATTTTGTACTAAAAATATCTTTTAAAGGAATTGCCCGAAAAAATTTAGAGGCATCAAAAACCAAAGTAAATACTATTCCTGCAGTAGTAAACACAGAAATTAATGCGGCAAAAAAGAAAAGCCCGGGCATAATTTTCTCCACTCTTTGGTTTTTTCCGCTTTTTATATTATCTTCTATTATTTTTCTGACATTAATTTCCTTTTTCATCCTGCATCTCCTTAAAGAAATATCTTTAGTAAAAAATAAATTCCAAATATTAATGAAGTTTCCTGCAGGTATATAATACCTGCAGGCTTCATTATTAATGCTTTATTTTTAAATTATTTAATTTCATTTAACTGAGTCATATATTCGTCAAACTGAGCTTGAGGAATTGGAGCAAAACCATTCTCTCCAGCAAATTTTGCAGCACCTTCTCCAATAACATACTTAGCAAAATCTAATACTTGTGGTTTTTCTTTTGCATATACTGCATTCAAATAAGTGAATACTGGTCTTGTAAAGCCTTTGTATGGAAGATCTTCACCAATTGTTTCAAGAGAAGGAACAACAGCACCTTCACCAAAATCTACAGCAACTGCTTTGATTTTATCTGTATTATTTACATAGTAGCCAAATCCAAAGAATGCAATTGCATTTTTGTCATTTGAAACAAGATCAACTAAAGTTGAATACTCTTGCTGCAAGTTAGCAGTTTTTACCATTTCTTCTTTACCTAAAATGTTTTCGTAGAAGAACTCATAAGTTCCGTGGTTTTCATTAGGTCCAAAAAATTTTACCTCTTCTGCAGGCCATTCAGCTCTGATATCTGACCATAATACCTTATCATCTTCTCTGTAAGTTCCTGCTAAGAACATAGCTACTATCTCATCTTTTGTCATTTCTGTTGCCCATGTGTTCTCTGGGTTTATAACTATTGTTAATCCATCAAGTGCGAGTTTAAATTCAAGAACTTCTTTTCCAATATTTAATCCTTTTTCAGCAAGTTGAGCTGTTTCTTCATCTTTTATTTTTCTTGAAGCGTCTGAGAAATCTGTTTCACCTGGAATAAATTTTTTAAATCCTGCGCTTGATCCAGCACGTCCTACCTGTACACTAACACCAGGCTGTTTTTCTGTCATATATACTTCTGCGATATGTGCCATAAGTGGGTAAACTGTTCCAGATCCGTCAACAACTACTGTTCCTGTTAGTTTGTCTGCAGCCGCCTCTTCTTTTGGAGCATTCCCCCCGCAACCAGTTACTGCAAATGCCATAAGAACTAAAATGCTGATTAAAATGATACTTTTTTTTCTAAACATTCTTTAAACTCTCCTTTTCAATGATAAATATTTAATTCCTTATTTATTTCTTGTTAAATATAACAATAGGAAATTATTAGCAAATTATGGGAATGTTAAATTCATGTTAAGTAGTTAATGAAAGAATTAAAAAAGAGCTGTGTTATTAACACAACTCTCATTTATTAGTTATTAATTTGCTTTATTTAAAGTGAACCAAAAATTACTTCCTTTCCCAAGTTCACTTTCTACTCCAATTTTTCCTTCAAGGCTCTCAATAATGTTTTTTGCTATAGATAGTCCCAGTCCAAAACCACCATTCTTTTTATTTCTTGACCTATCCGCCCTGAAAAATCTTTCAAAGACTCTTTTTGAATCTTCATCAGAAAGACCAATTCCTGAATCTTTAACATTTACAGTATAAGAGTCTCCCTCTTCATTAATAAAGACCTCAACAATTCCTTTTTCCAGAGTATATTTTATTGCATTATCAATAAAGTTGGCAATTACCTGCTTTATTTGATCCTCTGACCCAAATGCAAAGTAGTTTTTGTTCTCTTGGAAAATTAAGTTAATTTTGATTCCTTTTTCTTCTGCAACCAGACTAAAACTGTCATAAATTGAATAGATTATTTTTTTTAGATCAATAATATCCTTTTGAACAGCATTTTTCGTTGCTTCTATTCTGGAAAGATTCATTAAATCCTCCACTAGAAGAATCAAACGATTAGCCTCTGTATCAATTATTCTAATAAATTTTTCTCTTAATTCCTTATCATCCATTGCTCCATTTAATAGTGTTTCTGAATACCCTTTAACTGAAGTCAAAGGAGTTCTTAACTCATGGGAAGCATTAGTAACAAAGTCTGTTTTTAATTTACTTAATTTTATTTCTTCCGTTAAGTCAGTTAGCAATACAGTAATACCGGAAATTTTTTCTTCCTTGTATACAGGAGCAAAAGTTGTCTTAAGATATAACTCTTCATTTTCTTTAATTAGGGTTATATCCTCTTCAATTATTTTATCTTCGTTAATGCATTTATCAATATTGTTTAATATATTGTAATTTCTTAATACTTCGTAAATAGGTTTTCCTTTTACAAGGGCCAAAGAAATATTTAATAATTTTTCTGCTACACCGTTTGCCATTATTATTTTTGCATCTTTGTTTAGAAAAATAACCCCGCTGGTCATAGTATTAATAATATTTTCCAAACGGTTTTTTTCCTCCCCCACTTCACTGATTTTTTCTCTGAGACTGCTGCTTACTTTGTTAATATTTTCAGCCAACTCTCCAAGTTCATTTTCAAAGTTTGAATAAATTACTTTTTCTAAATTTCCCTGAGATATCTCTTTTAACTCACTGTTTATATTTTCTATAGGTTCAGTTAAAGATTTACTAACTTTAAGACTAATGAGAAAGGCAACTATTGCAGATAATAAAAGACCGGTTAAAAAAATAACTCTGTAGGTTTTTAAAAATGACTCAATAAGTTCAAAACCATAAGATATTCTTACTACAGATGTTAACTGGTCATCTAAGTACATTGGAATAGCAACATAAAGCATCTCTCTTTTTGTTGAATTACTATATCTTTTTTCAACACCAGTTTCTCCCTGAAAAGCTTTAATTATCTCAGCTCTGTTTCTGTGGTTTTCCAGTTCCTCTAATTTAACTTCTGTATCTGCAACCACTTGTCCATCTCTCAAAATTACCGTTATCCTGCTATTGGTTTCCAAAGAAATTCGCTCAATTTTGCTCTGAAGTTTTTCAAAACTATTAGAAGTCATTTCTTCAGAAATAGCTGTTCTGGTAATAAAAGCCTGATTAATCATATCTTTTTCCAGATTCTCTAAAAAGTAATTTTCTAAAGGAAAGTATACTCCAGCTCCTAATGCAGAAAGAGCAAAGAGAACCAGCAAAAGGTATGAAATAAGAATTTTTCTTCTGATTCCCTTATTTTTCTTCATAGGCTCTCCTCAAATTTATATCCAACTCCCCGGATAGTCTTAATATATTTATTTTCTCCCAAATTTTCTTCGATTTTTACTCTAAGATGTCTTATGTGAACATCGACGGTCCTGCTGTCTCCATAATAATCATATCCCCAAATATTATTCAGCAAATTCTCTCTGGTAAAAACTCTTCCTTTATTCTGCATTAGATATTTGAGAAGCTCAAATTCTTTCATTGTCAGTTTAACTTCATTTCCTCCTATGAAAGCCTTGTAGCCATTTATATCTAAAATTATATCCTTAGAGATAATTTTGTCTGTATCACCTTCAAAATTTTCCCCGGTTCTGCGAAGTATTGCTTTAATTCTAGCAAGTAATTCTCTTACGCTAAAAGGTTTTACCAGGTAATCATCTGCTCCTAGTTCAAGTCCAAGTACCCTGTCTAATTCTTCTGTTTTTGCTGTTAGCATTAGAACAGAAACAGAAGATCTTTTCCGAATAACCTTTAATATTTCAAAACCATCAACATAGGGAAGCATTACATCAAGAATAATAAGATCATACTCTTCCTTTTCAAATAAAGCTAAAGCTTCTCTGCCATCTATTGCTCTGGAAGTTTCATATCCTGCATTTTTCACATTGTAGTCAATAAGATCTAAAATATTCTCTTCATCATCAACAATAAGTATTTTTTGTCTCATAAAAACACCCTCAAATATAATATTTGTTTTAATAATAACTTAATAGTAATGGCAGTTAGATTAAGCCTATGTTAAATTCTGGTTAAAAATCAGGAGAATTGCGGTTTTCTTTTTTCTAAAAAGGCATTAATACCCTCAGCAAAATCTTTTTCATTTGCTAATTGAATCTGATATTCATATTCAATATCTAAAAACTCCGATAATTCAGGATAATTTATTTTATTAACTAGTTCTTTTGTTTTTCTAAGTGATTCCGATGGCTTAGAAGATAATTTCAAAGCAAGTTTATCTGTTTCTTCTGCAAGTTCATCATCTTCAGCTAAAATATTAATTACTCCCAGCTCATAAAGCTTTTTGGCTGATATTACATCCCCAAGCATTGCAAATTCCATTGTTTTTGAAGGATTTAAAGCTTTACTTAAAAAATATGTTCCCCCCATGTCCGGAATTAAGCCAATATTTACAAAAGCCTGAACATATTTTGCTTTTTCTGAAGATACAATAAAATCACAACAAAGAGCCAGATTAAAGCCGGCTCCTGCTGCTGCACCGTGGACAGAGGCTATTACAGGCTTACCTATATCACGTATTCTTAAAGCAAGTATAGTTATATTCTTCAATACTGGTCTGAAAAAATCATTTATATCCTTCTCCAAATACTTTTTCATTCCTTGAATATCACCACCAGCAGAAAATCCTTTTCCTAAACCTTTAATTACAATAACTTTACAATTTTCATCGGATTCACAATTATCCAAAGCATCTGTCATTTCCTGTAAAATTAATTCATCAAAAGCATTAAGATTCTCTGGGGAATTCATTGATATGTAAGTAACCTTTTCTTTTTTTTCCACAATAATTTTCTGGTAATTCATTCTAATTTTCTCCTCTTAATTTGTAATAGAATCTCGTCTTTATCGAGACCTGCAATTTGCATTTTTAGTGCTTCAGATAACAACATTTTAAATTTATCCGACTCTTTAATTCCATACTCCAGCAAATCTTTCCCTTTCACCAATTCTTCAAAATTCTCTGCTGAATCAATAAGCATTTCTATCTTTCTATTCTCTCCATATAAAAATTTAAAATAAAGATATAGATACTTCAAATCTTTATTGATAATCATAAAGAGACTTTTTTGATAATCTGTCTTTTCATTATAATAATCAGCAAGTATTTTTATATTACATATCTTTTCAAGAGACTGAATAATATCTTTTTTGTTATTTGTGAAACTAAAAAAAATTCTTTTCACTTTTCTTAAATAATTTTCAAATTCATTCTCATTAAAATCATCTGAAAACAAAAGAAAAATAAAAAGGAATCTTTCTGTCATTTTCATATTTTCATTTATATAATATTGAATCTTATTAATTTCATTATGTCTGTGTTTATTAGTTCTAAATAAATTATAAAAATCAAAATGTCTTTTTATTAGTACTTTACTTTCATCCAGGAAATTCAGGCCTGCTAAAATATCTTTTCCCTTAAAGAGTTTGCCCATTTCCCACTGGATTCTCTCAACAGAAAGACTGCTAAGATCCATATCCTGGCATAATTTTAATGTTTCTGAATCCACATTGAAACTGAACCTTGAAATAAATTGAGCAATTCTGTAAACCCTTAAGGGATCCTCTACAAAAGTATTTGAATCTACATGACGTATTAACTTTTGCTGAATATCCTGAAGACCTTTGAAATTATCAATTAAAATCTCCTTACTAAAGGAATACATAATTGTATTAATAGTAATATCACGTCTTCTTTGCGCTTCTTTAAAATCTAGAAAAGGATTTAAAGAAACATGGTAATCCTGCCTTTTTATACCGGTTTTATTCTCTGTTCTTGGAAAAGAAAAATCATAGGATTTATGTGCCATTTTTATTACACCAAAACTTTTCCCATGTTCTGATATTTCTCCAAATTCCTTAAGAGCCTCTTTCATATCTTTGATAAAAGCTTGAATAAATTCTATTTTTTCTGCTTCTTCTAACAAAAAATACTCATCTCTTTTTTTAATGTTTCCATATATTTCGAAATCATATTCTTCTGGTCTTATTTTAAGAATAAGGTCTCTTACACTACCCCCGACTAAAAAAAGCTCCCCACCCTGTTTTTCAATTTTCTTTGCTATTCTTATTATTTCTTCAGGAAACCATTTGTTACTTATCATCTTTCTCTTCCTTTTCCAGAATCAGTTACGTTTATTAATGCAGATGGAAAAGATTTAAATATTCTTTGTCTTTTTAGATATTCCTGATTAAATCTGATTGCCCATGAATAAAGAACTGATAATGGGAGGGAAAAAGGCACTTTACTATTTCTGTAATTTTCAAGATTATCAAGGAAAAAGGCTTTTTCTTCGCTGTTAAGTTCATCAGAAAAATATCCAAAAATATGCAGTAACATATTAATTTTGGTTTTGTAGGAGGGATTTCTTTTTATTGCCTTAAGAAGGTTGTCAGTATAAAGGCTGAAAACTTCTTCATGATTCTTTTTATCATGATTCCCCAGAATGCTTCCTAAAATCTTTAATTGACTTTGGTTATACATCATTAGCAAGTATTTATTTCTGGAGTGAAAATCTATAAGATCCTTCATTTTTTTACTCTTTATAGTTTCTTTATAATCTGCAATAAGAAATATTTTTGTCAAAAAGTTCTCTCTGATAGCAAAATCACTAAGTCTTGCCTCATCCTCTATTGGTATTTCACTATGATATTCCAGGACTACATTACCAAATATACCTTTCCCTTTCTTTCCAAGAGACATAGCTTTTCCGTGTGATTTATAAACTTTTACTTCTTTTATTCCACAAGAGGGAGACTTGCTTTTTAATATTGCCCCATCGATATCATTAGTGTTCTTTTCAAGAAAATCTTTGGCAAAACTTACCATCTTATCGGTATAATCTTCCCCGGAATTTGATTTTACTAAATGAGGATCTTCCTCTGTACCCACAAGGCGCAAACTTTCCCGGGGACTTGGGAAACCTATTTCCATTTCTGCGCATACAGGAATAAAATCTACATATTCTTTTAAATCTTCCACTAATTTTGAAGATATCATTGAACCGTCGTACCTGCAATGATCAAATTCAATACATTTACTAACCAATATTTTTGGTCTGGAAAAAGTGTTCATAATATCACCCTTTTAAATTTTATATAATTCCAAAGCTTTTAGTCTTTGTTCCTTATGATTTACAATTGGAAATGGATAATCTTTCCCAATAATAACTCCAAATATTTTTTGCTCATCTAAAGACATTTTCCATGGTTCATTTATATATTTTTTTGGAACATTTTTTAGTTCAGGAATATATTTTTTAATATATATCCCATCTGAATCGAATTTTTCTGACTGGCTTACTGGGTTAAATATTCTAAAATATGGTTGTGCATCAGATCCTGTTGAAGCTGACCACTGCCATCCTCCATTATTCAAAACTAAATCCCCATCTTCCAGGTGTTCCATAAAAAATTCTTCACCTTTTTTCCAGTCAACAAGAAGATCTTTTGTAAGAAATGAAGCCGTTATCATTCTCAACCGATTATGCATAAACCCTTCTTCAAGTAACTGCCTGATTCCAGCATCAACAATTGGGTATCCTGTTTTTCCTTTTTTCCATTTTTCAAAAAATTCCTGATTATTTTCCCAATATATTTCTTTGTATTTTTCTTTAAAAGAATCTTTTAATACATTAGGGAAATAAAAATATAAGTGATAATAAAAGTCTCTCCATGCAAGTTGCCTTATGAATAACTCCTCATTCAGATCTTGTGAATCTAAACTTAAGGTTTTATTCAGAATACTCACAGGAGAGATCACTCCACAATTTAAATATCTGGAAAAATATGATGTTCCTTCTTTCCAGGGGTAATCCCTGTCTTTTCCATAACTTTTAATTTTTTTATCAAAAAATTTTTTATATTCTTCCAGCTGATTTTTATCATTTGTATCGAAAAATTTTTTATTAAAAACAACTTTTTGCCATTTTTTATAAAAAGGAGTAAATACAACATAGGGTTTCCCATCTTCCTTAAGAATTTCTCCGGGAGATGCCAAAAGAAAATGGTTTTCCTCAATTAAAACTTTTTGAGGAAATTTTTTTTGAAGAAAATCCTCCTCTTCAACCTCCCATGGCAGGTATTGTTTTTGGATAATTATATTCCCTAAGGAGGAGGGACTAACAAGAGTTTCAATGGATTGAATTATTCCTCCTGTTACTATTTCCACCTCTCCTCCTTTTTCCTCAATGTTTTTTTTAAGTTTTAACAACTCTTTTTTTATAAAATCCTTATATCTTTTGCCTCTTTTCTCTTTCTCAAAATTATCTTCATTCCAGAAATAGAAAAATTTTGAATTCTCCAAATATCTTTCATGAATCCTTAAATCTTTTCGAAGTATATAAATATTTTTTGCTATTATTTTACTCATAACTTAGACCTTCTTCTTACTGCTTTTTTCATTGTACATTCTTTCATCCGCTCTTTTTATCATTTTTTCAAGGTTATCATTTGGTACTTCTCCCGCAAATGATACTCCAAAGCTTAAAGAAATTGGAGAAATAAAGTCTCTGCTTCTAATTTGAAGATCTATAGAAATTCTGTTAATTATAAATTCATAAGATATTTCTTCATTATTTCTTATTACAATAAGGAACTCGTCCCCCCCATATCTTATAAATAGCTGATCTTTTCTAATATTTTTTTGAATTATTTCTGCAACAATTTTTATTACTTCGTCCCCTTTGCCATGACCGTATTTATCATTTATTTCTTTTAGATTATCAAGGTCAAGGAATATTAAAGTAATATCATCCTTACCTATAATTCCTTCATCAAAAAACAAATCCAGGAACTCCATTCCCGCAGCTCTGTTAAGTGCCCCAGTCATTGGATCAATTTTTGCCAGATAACGAAGACGTTTTTCATATGCTTTCTTTTCAGTTATATCTTCAATGCTTGCAACAAACTTTTCAATTTCTTTATTGTTATTAAAAATTGGAGTTATTCTTACTGACTGCCAGTAAGTTTCTTTGTTTTTCTTAATATTATGAAGCTCACCCTGCCATTCTCTTCCACTTAAAATTGTATCCCATAAGTTTTTAAATACTTCATTGGGAATTAATCCTGAACTAAGCATTCTTGGATTCTGCCCATATACTTCCACAGGTTTATAACCAGTAATATGAGTAAACCTTTTATTAACATATTCAATATTTCCATTAATATCAGTAACCAAAATACTATTTGGAAGATTCTCAAGAAATTCATGGTAACCTAAGTTTACGCCAATATTTTGATTTTTCACTTGAGTTATTATTCCTATTATTTCTTCACCTTTATCAAGGGTAATTACCGTATCAAGAAAAACCCCGCCTTTTTTCATTAAGGGTATCGACACTTCATCAGAAGATATTTCTAAGTTGCTAATTACTTTTTTTAAGTATTTTATTGAACTTTCCGTACTTAAAGTTGCTAAACTCTTACCTGTGATTTCTTTTTTCTCCCATTTGAACAGTTCCTGGAACTTAGGGTTAAAACCTCTGATTTTTAATTTTTTATCAAAAATCATAACTGGTATTGGAAGGTGGCAGTAAATTTTCTCACATTCATCCTCAGGTTCACAAAAATAATCTTCCTCAGTATTTTTTTGAAATTCTTTTAAAGCCTTTCTTTTCATATCAAATTTTTTAGGAAGCAACTTTTCAAACTCTCTTACTTTTACTGGTTTTGAGAAAAGAAATCCCTGAATATACTTACATCCAAGATTACTTAGGAAAACATATTGTTTTAAATCTTCAATGCCCTCAGCTACAACATCTAATTCAAGATCTTTCGCCAGAGTAATAATGCTTTTAACTAAATGTTCGTCTGTTTTATTTTCCAGCAGCCCAGATATAAAAGACCTGTCAATTTTTATTTCTGCAAAATTAATATGTTTTAACTTAGTCATAGAAGAATTGCCAGTTCCAAAATCATCGATGCTAAATCTTATACCAATTTTATTTAATCTTTTTATAATATCTTTTAAATGTTCCGCCTCTTCAAAAATATAATTTTCTGTTACTTCCATAACTATTTTTTCTGGTTCAACATCATATTTCTTTATTATTCCTTCAACTACTCCTGGGAGATTATATTGAAGGAGCTGCTTACCGGAAATATTAATAGAAATCGGAATATTTATATTTTTATATTCCCAGCGTTTTAATATTTTACAGGCTTCTTCTAAAACCCATTCTCCAATTTTTAATATTAGATTACTTTTTTCTGCTACAGGTATAAAATCGTTTGGAGCAACCACACCATACTTTTTGTGGTTCCATCTAATTAGAGCTTCCCCTTTAACAATTTTTTCTGTATTTAAGTCCAAAATTGGCTGAAGATAAAGTTCGAACTCACCTTTTTCTAAAGAATCATGGATTTCTGATTCCAATTCATATTCCCTTTTAATTTCTGCCTCTAAGTCACCGGAAAATGATACAAGATGCACTTCATTATTAAGTCTGGCTTTATTTTTTGCCAAAGCAGCTTTTCTGATTAAGGTTTCTTTTACAACACCATCTTCCGGGAAAGAACTTATTCCAATATCAAGATCAAGTCTGTAAACAATATCATTGATGATTATTGGCTGTTTTAGAAAATCAATAAGTTCTCTGGCAAATAACACGGCATTTTCTTTTGTAATATTTTTATAAACAATAATAAATTCATCATCTTTAAATCGAGTTAGAATAACATTATTTATTTCTCCAGTTTTTAAAATAAACCGGTTAACAAGATTTACTATGTGGATAAGAACTTTGTCCCCAACTTCATAACCATAAATTTCATTGATAACTCTGAATTTTTTAATATCTATATATATAAGAGAAAATTTTTCATTGTTTTTTAATAACTCTTCAGTTTTCTTTAGAAAAAAATTGTAGTTATTTATGCCTGTCAGACTATCCTTATAGGCAAGATCATTTAGTTTCGTTTCTAAAACAGCTTTCTCAGTAACGTCAATACCAAGAACCACTATTAAACTTTCTCCATTTTCCTGAACTAAAAAAGAATGTTTTTCAAATGTTCTTAAACGTCCTTTCTTGTCCACAAAATAATCCTGATCCTTTACATAACCATTTTGGCTAATAGTTAAATTCTTTTCAAGAATCTGATCCTTTTGCTCCTTGGTAAATAAGTCTGATGTTTTTTTCTCTAACCAATCTTTTCCATTTAGATTTTCAGATACAAACTTATTAATAAATTTATATCTTCCATTAAAGTCCATCACCGCAATTATCCCTGGAAAATTATCGACTAAATTATTAAACAGGCCAATTTTTTTTATTACAGAATCAGAAAAAGAACCCGAAGTATAACTATCGGATTCTATATGTATTTTGAAAAGATTTACTATATTCTCAATTATCAGTAAATCCTTTCTGTCAGCATCTTTTTTACAGGTAAGAAACAGGCTTTCCTTTTCTTGAGTATACAAAGGATAGGAAAACACATCAGCAGCAGGATTTTTAACTATGGATATTTCAGAAGAGGCAAAAGCAGCTTCTAAAAGTTTAATAAAATTTTCTATAGAAATATTTATTTTATTCCCTGTTTTTTCCATAATATCCACCTGTCTTATGATAATATTTTAAGCCAATCCCATAAACCCTTTAATATCTGCAATATTTTTCTCATCCAATTCAAAAGTATATCTTGCTCCCTCTTCAATTACCAGAACCACTTGCTTCAAATCTAAAATCTTATAAAGATCCTCTGAAAGCTCTGGGTTAAATGCTGCAATTTGAGGGAATCCAAAAGCAAAAACTTGATCCTCTCCATCTTTTTTTAATACTATATGCAGCTCTAGTTCATCTTCAGTTACTTCTGTGTTGAACTCCAAAATTCCATCAGTTACTATATCTGGTGTCAATTCTTTGGAGAATAATTCAAAATCCGGTTTTTCCGGAACATAAAAAAGATTATATCTTTTTTTCATAATATATCACCTCTCGCAAAACTTACACAAAAATCCTTGCAAATAAACCTTATTTATAAAGAATTTATATTGAAACTTATATAAATTAAGGATAGAATTAAAATCAACAAAGTATTTTAATGGGAGGGTATTACTATGTCAATTCAAGCAACGGGGAAAGAAGCATTAAGGGCTTTCGCAAGTATTGCATATTTAATAAATGACACAACATCATCTGATATCGGCATCTCTGTAATTGAAGGAGATACTTATTTGGAATATATACCAGCAGCAAAGTTAGATTTGGGAAGAAAGCCAGGAGATAAAATTTCTGATAAAACTGTTGGATATAGATGTATGATGGAAAGAAGAAGAATTGTAGAAGAAATTACCAAAGAAAAGTCTGCTTACGGTAAAGCTTATATCGCAAATGCTCTTCCTATTTTTGATGATAATAATAAAGTTGTTGGTTGTATTGTAACAACTGAAACTAATGATGTTCAGGAATTCTTTAGAGATAAATCTTCTATTTTAAGAGAATCATCAAATGAAGTTGCACAAGCGATTCAAAACCTGGCAATGCAAGCAGAAAATCTTGCAATTTCTGGTAAGAATCTTGACTCACTTTCCCAGGAAACTCAAAAGAAAGTTATGGAAACAGATAAAATAGTAACTTTTATTAATGATATAGCGAAAAAAACTAATCTTCTTGGTCTTAACGCTTCAATTGAAGCATCCAGGGTTGGAGAAATCGGAAGAGGTTTTGGTGTAGTTGCTGAAGAAATTAGAAAACTTGCTAATCACAGTTCTGAATCTGTTAAAAATATTGAAGCTGTTCTTAAAGTTATGATTGAAGCTATGACTGATATTAAAGAACAAAGTAGTGCAATTGACAGAGCTACTCAGGAACAGGTTGCAATCACTGAAGAAATTTCAGCTTCAATGGAAGAAATTGCTGCAATGGCAAACGAAATTCAGGACTTTACTGAAAACATCAGACACGATATTTAATATCAACAAAAACCCGGGCTTCCGGGTTTTTTTATAAGGAGGTTTTTTCTTTGATTCCCCAATTAATAAATATATCACTGTCAGCTTTTATATCTTTAATCTTTTCAGTTGCTATATTTAGTTATTTATTTTCATTCGATAATAAAAAACCTCATTTAAATATCTATACTTACCTTTTCCTATCTTTTGTTTTTTCGGGAATATTTCTTGCTTTTTTTAATAAAAATAACATTCCTGCTGAAATTATTGTTTCATTTTCTTTTATAATTTTTCTTTCTCTAATTCTTACAACTTACAAAGAATATGGAAGAAAACTTGATTTTTATTACTTTTCATTAATAGTCTTTTATACTTTAAACTTTTTTTTCTATTATTTACTAGTTCGCTATCCTTCGGTTTTCGAGAATATACCATGGAATCCTGGCCTATATTATCTTGTAATAATAATTTCATTATTTACAGCTTTATTTCATTTAAAAAGAAAATCTCACAATAAACTAGTTTTATATAGTTATTTTTCTGTTACACTTATTTATCTTTTTAATATAATTATTCCCGGGACACCTGGCTATTGGTTGCATCTTTTTGCTATGATCAGTTTTTTCAGTCTCCATTTTTTTAATGCAAAAAAGCAAGTATATGCACCCATCTTAATAAAAATGAAAAAGCTGGAAAACCAAGCAAAGAAACAAACAGCAGAACTCCCTGAACATATCAGGCAAAAGTTCCAGATAATGGAAAATACTAAAGCAAAACTATTGGACATGGCTTACACGGATAAAATGACGGGAGTTATAAATAAAGATAAGCTTACTTCAATTATCAGAGATTTAATTAACGACACAAAAGTAGAAAAATTTTCAATTTTAATATTTGATATTGATAACTTTAAATTTATTAATGATAATATGGGGCACCTTATTGGAGATGAAAGCCTTATATCTCTAGCAAGATTAGGTGAAGATTCTATACGGAAAAATGATTACATTGGAAGATACGGTGGAGATGAGTTCGTTATAGTTCTTCCTGCTCTGGATGCCTATGAAGCAAAAATGATTGCGGAAAGATTCAGATCAAAGGTAGCTCAGCAAACAAAACCAAAGTTCACAATTTCTATAGGTGTTTCATCATATCCGGAAGACGGAAAGTCCTTTAAAGAGTTAATCCAGGCTGCGGATAAGGCACTTTACCTTTCCAAAGAAAGAG
Organism: Clostridia bacterium; assembly: GCA_009930175.1. GTDB lineage: Bacteria > Bacillota > Peptococcia > Peptococcales > SKKY01 > SKKY01. Next base: position 3,325 of record RZYW01000027.1, on the reverse strand, counting down.
GTAAAAACAGAGTCTCACATGCAAAATTATATTGACAAAACATATAGCATTTGCTAAAATTTCATTCATAAATTTAATATGCTACTTATCAAGAGAGGTAGAGGGACTGGCCCTATGAAACCCGGCAACCTGCATTCGTGCAAGGTGCTAATTCCAGAGGTATAATGCCGAAGATGAGATCTCAGGACTCCTCTTTGAGGAGTCCTTTTTTTGAAAGGAAGAAATCAATGATTAAAATTACTGATGTTAAAAAGGTTTATAAATCTAAAGATGGTGATGTTACGGCCCTAAAAAGTATAAACCTAAACATAGAGCAAGGTGACATATATGGAATTATCGGTCCCAGTGGTGCCGGAAAATCAACCCTGATTAGAATTATTAATCTTCTGGAAGAACCTTCTTCAGGAAATGTTCTTATTGATGGTGTTGACCTAACCAGCCTTTCAAAAGGTGAATTAAGAGAAGAACGAAAAGAAATAGGCATGATTTTTCAAAACTTTAATTTAATGAATAACTCAACCGTCAGTCAAAATATTGCATTTCCAATGGAGATATCACATATTGATAAGAACGTTATTAAAGACCGCTTAGATGAACTTCTTGATATGGTTGGACTTAAAGATAAAGAAAATGTATATCCGGCCAAGTTATCTGGGGGGCAAAAACAAAGAGTTGGTATTGCAAGAGCCCTTGCAAACAAGCCTAAAATTTTACTTTGTGATGAACCAACTTCAGCCCTTGATCCTGTAACTACAAAATCTATTCTTGAATTATTAAAAGATATTAATGAAAAACTCAATATAACAATAGTATTAATTACACACCAAATGGAAGTTATTAAAACTATATGTAACAAAACGGCAGTTATTGAAAACGGATTAATAGTTGAAGAAGGATTAACTCAAGATATTCTGGCCAACCCTTCTTCTGAAACTTTAAAGCAATTTTTATCTTAATTAGCAAAGGAGATTATCATGGATTTTGAATTAGCCCGAATTATGTCTCTAATTATGCCCTCCCTTTGGGAAACTGTTTATATGGTTACATTATCCACTATTTTTTCTGTAATATTAGGACTCCCAATGGGAATTATCGTGGTAATAAGTGAAAAAGGTCATATTTGGGAACATAAAGGAATAAATAATATACTTAGTTATCTAATAAATATTTTCAGATCTATACCTTTTATAATTCTAATTATTATTTTATTTCCATTAGCAAGAATCGTAGTCGGAACTTCAATAGGATCAACAGCTGCCATTGTGCCTTTGTCTATTGCTGCATCTCCCTTTGTTGCCAGAATTGTTGAAACATCAATGAAGGAAATAGATTATGGAATTATTGAAGCTGCACTTGCTCATGGAGCATCAACTATCCAGATTATTACTAAAGTTATGATTAAAGAAGCTATGCCCTCCCTTATTTTGGGATTGTCACTAACGACCATCAACATACTTGGTTACTCTGCTATGGCAGGAGCTATTGGTGGTGGCGGCCTTGGTGATTTAGCAATTCGTTACGGGTACCAAAGATTCCAAACTGACATCTTAATAGCCACAGTTATTATTTTAATTATTGTTGTTGAAGTTATTCAAAGATCCGGCAATCTTTTTGCCAGACTTTTAGATAAAAGAATAAAAGAATAAATTTTAGGAGGATGTAATAAATGAAAAAAATAGTAAAAGTAGTCTTAGTATTATCTCTTTTCTTGTTTCTTGCAGGATGTTCAAAAGCTCCAGCAGATAAAGAAGAATTAACGAAACTAGTTGTTGGTGCCACTCCAGTTCCTCATTCTGAAATTCTTAATGAAATTAAAGAAGATTTAAAAGCAAAAGGAATTGAACTTGAAATTAAAGAATTTACTGATTATGTAACTCCAAATACTGCATTAAAAGACAAACAAATTGATGCAAACTTCTTTCAACACCAGCCTTACCTAGATTCATTTACTGAGGAAGGTTACGAAAACCTTGTTTCCGTTGCTGGAATCCACATTGAACCAATGGGTGGATATTCAACTAAAATTAAAACTTTCGAAGAATTATCACCAGGAGCAACTGTTGCAATTCCAAATGATGCAACAAACGAAGGCAGAGCGTTGCTTTTATTAGCTAAGCAAGGTCTTATTACTTTAAATGACCCAACTAATCTAACAGCAACTCCACTGGATATTGTTAATAATCCAAAGAACTTAAAGTTTGCTGAACTTGAAGCAGCTCAGTTACCCAGAGCTCTACAAGATGTAGAATTAGCTGTTATCAACACTAACTATGCTTTAGAAGCTGACCTTAATCCAATGGAAGATAATATCTTTATTGAAGACTCAGAATCACCATATGTTAATATTCTAGTAGCAAGAGAAGACAACAAGGACAGCGAAGCAATGAAAATATTAATTGAAACACTTCAAACTGAAAAAGTTGAAAACTTTATCTTAACTAAGTATCAAGGTGCAGTTGTACCTGCTTTTTCAAAGTAAATAATAACAACTAAAATTAAATTCCCTTTCACTTTTACTTTATTTATATTTCTTTTTACTCTAGAATAATAAATAGTAATGTGAGGGGGAATTTTTTATGGAAATATATTTGGAAGAAATTAAAAAAGCTCAGGAGAGATTAGAGCCTGTTATTAAAAAGACTCCTTTAATTTTCAGTGAGTTGTACTCAGAAAAATCAGGTAATAATGTTTATCTTAAACCAGAAAATCTACAAAGAACCGGGTCTTTTAAAATACGGGGTGCTTATAACAAAATAGCCTCCCTTACTCCAGAGCAAAGAGAAAAAGGACTGGTAACTGCTTCTGCAGGTAATCATGCCCAGGGTGTAGCTTATTCAGCTAAAAAACTTGGAGTTAATGCGACAATAGTAATGCCTGTACAAACCCCTTTTATTAAAGTTGAATCCACAAAAAGTTATGGTGCTGAAGTGGTACTTCATGGAAGCAGTTATGATGACGCCTATGAAAAAGCACAAGAAATAACATTGGAAAAAGAGGGAACTTTTATCCATCCTTTTGATGATATGGAAGTTATATATGGACAAGGAACAATTGCTTTAGAAATAATTGAAGAATTGAAAAATGTAGATGCAATGCTTGTGCCAATTGGTGGCGGTGGCTTAATTTCCGGAATGGCTCTTGCTGCAAAAGCTGTAAATCCTGGTATACGTATTATTGGTGTTGAAGCAGAAGGTGCTCCTACCATGACCCACTCTTTGAAAAACAGAGAAGTTACTGCCTTAGAGAAGGTTAATACAATAGCAGAAGGCACTGCAGTAAAAAAGGCGGGAAGAAAAACTTTTGATATCGTAAAAAAATATGTAGA
>RZYW01000003.1 GCA_009930175.1 Clostridia bacterium | reverse complement strand
CTTTTGGCTTTATTTATGCCCAGAATAGTCAAACTCAACTTACGGGTTTTTTATTAACAGAAAAATTATCGGGAGATATTAATTCCTTTGAGGGATATTTTGATAAATACTATGAAGATGCAGTTTTGGAGAATGGAATATTAACAGGAACTAATGGAAGAGCTATAGAAGATGATACAGAGCTAGTTGATTTATTAGGAAAAGATCTTGGCGTTGTGGCAACTATCTTTAAAAAAGAAGGGGATGACTTTAAAAGAGTCACAACCTCAATTCTTGATGAAAGTGGTAAAAGAGTAACAGGAACATTTTTAGGTAAAGAAAGTGCAGCCTACAATCCAATTGTTAATGGGGATACCTTTACAGGAACAGCAAATATTTTAGGGAAAAGTTACTATACAGTATATAAACCACTAAAGGATGTAAATAATCAAACAGCTGGAATATTATTTCTTGGAGTTTCTGATGAAGAGGCACAGGGCTTAATAAAAGAATATTCAAGTGATTTATTTAAAAAATTAATAATTATAGGTTCAATTATGCTTGTTCTGGCAATTTTAGCAGTTATTTTCTTTGTAAGAAGAATTGTTAATCCTATTACAAGAATAGTAGAACATGGTAATCTTATTGCAGCCCTTGATATTCGTAAAGATGTGGAAGATGACTTATTAAAAAGAGAAGATGAAGTTGGATTACTTGCAAAAACCATGCAGGTTATTTCAGATAATTTAAGGGATATAATTTCATCAATCAATACCAGCTCAATTACATTATCTTCCTCTGCAGAAGAGTTAAGTGCAACAAGTGGCCAGGCTTCAACAGTTTCAGATGAAATTGCAAAAACAATTGAAGAAATTGCCAGCGGGGCATCTGACCAGGCAAAGGAAACAGAACAGGGTGCATTAAATATTGATGAGCTTGGTATGATAATTGAAAATGAGCAGGATCTGGTTAAAACAGTAAATGATGCAGCATACAAAGTGGATAATCTTAAAGATGAAGGTTCTACAATTATGCTGGAATTGATTAATAAGAATCAGGAAAGTACAAAAGTTGCAAAAGATGTTAGTGATATTATTGATGAAACTAATGTCAGCGCTAGTAAAATTGTATCTGCCAGTGAAATGATTAAAAACATTGCTGAGCAAACAAACCTTCTTGCTTTAAATGCGGCTATCGAAGCAGCCAGAGCAGGAGAGGCTGGTAAAGGCTTTGCAGTTGTTGCAGATGAAATAAGAAAGCTTGCAGAACAATCAAATAACTTTACAACAGAAATTGAGCAGGTTATTAAAGAATTAACAGGAAAAACTAACCATGCAGTTGAATCAATGAAAGTTTTAGATGAAATAGTTAAAGTTCAAACTAAGAGTGTTGATGATACAAATAATAAATTTGCAGGTATTGCAGAAGCCGTAGAGGCAATGAAGGAAGTTCTTGATTCATTAAATGATTCAGGAAAACAAATGGCAGTAAAAAAAGATGAAATAATTGGAATAATCCAAAATCTTTCAGCTATTTCCGAAGAAAATGCTGCAAGTACTGAAGAAGCATCTGCAGCTGTTGAAGAACAAACAGCATCAATGTCAGAAATTGCTTCTGCAAGTGAGTCATTAACAAAATTAGCTCAGGAAATGAAAGAAAGCGTTCAGAGATTTAAATATTAATCAAATATTAATGTATTTATTAAGCCGGCCCTATGGTCGGCTTTTTTAATTAATGGTAGAATTCAATACATAAAGAAAATTTAAAGTGGAGTTGGATTCTTTGAAAAAAACTGTATTAATAACTGGTGGAGCAAAAGGAATAGGAAGAGCAATGGCAGAAATTTTTGCACTTAAAGGATATCAGGTGGTATTCAATTTCTACAGGTCATATAATGAAGCAAAGGAATTAGAATGCCGTCTTCGGGAAATGGGCTGTGAAGCTTATGCTATTCAAGGGGATATTACAAAAAAAGAGGATTTAAATAAAATTTTTGAATTTATAGAAAACAAGTTTTCAGGTGTAGATATTCTTATTAATAATGCAGGTATTAGTCAGTTTAAACTTTTTACAGAAATTTCTGATGAAGACTGGGATTTAATGATAGATGTTAACTTAAAGGGTATGTTTAACTGTTGTAAAAAAGCAGTTCCTTATATGATCAATAAAAAACAAGGTAAAATAATTAATATTTCATCAATTTGGGGAATGGTAGGAGCTTCCTGTGAAGTTCATTATTCCACTTCAAAAGCTGGAATGATAGGCTTTACTAAGGCTTTGGCAAAAGAATTGGGACCCTCAGGAGTCCAAGTTAATTGCATAACTCCAGGGGTAATTGAAACAGATATGATTAGTACCCTAAGCGAAGAAGATAAGTGCTCATTAAGGGATGATACACCTTTATTGCGCCTGGGGAAACCGGAAGATATTGCCAGTCTGGCTCTTTATCTTTCATCTCCCGAAGCAGATTTTATTACAGGACAGATTATTAGTCCTAATGGTGGAATGGTTATATAAACGAAAAGTACAGGTGATTACTATGGATTTGTTCGACTATAATAGTGAAATAAATAAAAAAGAATCTCCATTGGCTGACAGAATGCGTCCTGAAAATATTAATGATATTAAAGGGCAAAAGCATATTTTAGGTCCAGGGAAAATTATTAACCGTCTTGTTGAGGCGGATCGTTTAAGTTCAATGATTTTTTATGGTCCATCTGGAACAGGAAAAACAACAATAGCTATGGCTATTGCAAATACCGCAGGAGCAGATTTTAATAAAATAAATGCTGTTGTAAGTGGTGTGCAGGATATAAAAAAAATAATTTCTAAAGCAGAAGATAATAAGAAGTATTACAATAAAAAAACAATCCTTTTTATTGATGAAATACACAGATTTAATAAAGCTCAGCAAGATGCTTTGCTGCCCTCAGTAGAAACGGGTCTTTTGATATTAATTGGGGCTACTACGGAAAATCCTTATTTTTCAATTAATTCAGCTTTGCTTTCCAGAACCAATGTTTTTCAAATAAAAAGTTTGGAAAATGCAGATTTAATGAATATTCTGGGTGATGCCCTTAAGAATGCAGAAAAGGGTTTAGGAAATATGGGTGTAAGCATTTCTAAAGAAGCCTTAGAGCATATTGTAAATTTTGCTGCAGGTGATGCAAGAAAGGCTTTAAATGCTTTGGAAATAGCAGTTTTATCTACAACACCAAATGATCAGGGTCAAAGAAAAATTACTCTGGAGACAGCAGAGGACTCAGTTCAGCGTCCAGCTATTAGTTATGATAAATCTGGAGATATGCATTATGATGTTATTTCTGCATTTATAAAAAGCATGAGAGGCTCCGATCCGGATGCATCGGTATATTATCTTGCACTTATGCTTGAGGCAGGGGAAGATCCTTTATTTATTGCCAGAAGGGTTTTAATTTTCGCCTCAGAAGATATCGGTTTAGCAGACAGTAATGCTCTTAGCCTTGCTTTAGCTGCCTACCAATCCCTGGAAAGACTGGGAATGCCAGAGGGAAGAATAGTTCTTTCCCATGCTGTACTTTATTGCGCTTTAGCTAAAAAAAATAATGATGCTTATGCAAGTATAGATTATGCACTAAGCCGGGTTAGAAAAGGTGAAATTCATCCTGTACCTGAACACTTAAGAGATGCTCACTATCCTGGTGCAGCAAAATTAGGAAATGGTTTGGAGTACAAGTATCCTCATAACTACCCGGGAAATTGGGTTGAACAGCAATATCTTCCAGACAAGCTAATTGGAGAAAAGTTCTTTAGAAGAAAGGAATAAATTAAAATGAAAAAAGTTGCAGTAGGAATGAGCGGCGGAGTAGACAGCTCTGTAACAGCTTATTTATTAAAAAAGCAGGGTTATGAAGTTGTTGGGGTCTATCTTCAAATGATAGAAAAAGAAGATGCTGAAAAAGGCCTCACAGATGCCAAAAGAGTTGCTGAACAATTAGGAATTGAATTCAGGCATTTTGATATAAGAGATAAATTCAAAGAAAAAGTTATTAAATACTTTACAGATTCTTATATAGCAGGAATTACTCCAAATCCATGTGTAGTATGTAACAGAGAAATCAAGTTTAAATTATTTTTTGATTTAGTTAAAGAATTTGATGTTGATTATCTTGCTACGGGTCATTATGTCAAAGTAGTTAAAGATGAAAAAACAGGATATTTCCATCTAGGAAAAGCGGAAGATCTTTTTAAAGATCAAACCTATTTTTTATATTATTTAAATCAGGATGTATTAAGCAGGGTAATATTCCCTCTTGGTGACTATAAAAAAGAAGATGTAAAAAAAATTGCTGCAGAAGCTGGTCTTCATGTTGCTCAAAAAAGTGAAAGTCAGGAAATATGCTTTATCCCTGACAATGATTATAAAAGGTATCTAAGAGAAGCTTTTGGAGATAAAGCCTTTAAAAAAGGCCCTGTTTTTGATCTTGAAGGGAAAAAGGTTGGGGAGCATCTTGGCTTACCTTTCTATACAATAGGGCAACGAAAAGGTCTGGGAATAAGCATGGAGTATCCAGCTTATGTTATTGGAACAAATAAAGAAAAGAATGCATTGTATCTTGGGAAAAATGAAAATCTTTTTTCAAATAAACTTACAGCTGGAGAAGTTAATCTTTTAACAGGGGAAACCTTTGAGGAAAATATAGAATATGACATTAAAATAAGATACAGCACTAAAACTTCAAAGGGAAGAGTAAAAAATCTTCCAGATGGAAAAATTGAAGTATCCTTTACAGAGCCTCAAAGAGCCATTACTCCAGGCCAATCTGTAGTCCTTTATAAAGAGGACCTTTTGGTTGGTGGCGGAGTTATAATGTGATATAATTATTTGGTTACAAGAATACGAGGAGGAGAAATATGCTTACAGCTAAAGAAATTAGAAGAAGATTTATAGAATATTTTAAAAACCATGGTCATGAAGAAGTTAGAAGTTCTTCATTAATTCCTTATAATGATCCAACTTTGCTTTTTAATAATGCAGGAATGAATCAGTTTAAAGATGTATTTTTAGGCCTTGATAAAAGAGATTATTCAAGAGCTGTTACTTCTCAAAAATGTGTTAGAGCCGGTGGAAAACACAACGACCTTGATACAGTTGGAAGAACAGCAAGACATCATACTTTCTTTGAAATGCTGGGTAATTTTTCCTTTGGAGATTATTTTAAAAGAGACGCAATAACTTATGCCTGGGAATTCTTAACAAAAGAAATGGGTCTTCCTGAGGAAAAATTATATATAACTATTTTTGAAGATGATGATGAGGCTGGAGAATTGTGGAAGGAACTTACTCCTGTACCAGCTGAAAGAATTTTAAAAATGGGTGAAAAAGATAACTTCTGGGCTATGGGTGATACTGGCCCTTGTGGACCTTGCAGCGAGATTCATATAGACAGAGGGGAAGACAAGAGCTGTGATGCACCAGTTTGTGCTCTTGGAGTATGTGACTGCGACAGATGGCTTGAAATTTGGAACCTTGTTTTCATGCAATATAACAGAGATGAAAATGGTGTGTTGACTCCTTTACCAAAGCCAAGTATTGATACAGGTATGGGACTGGAAAGAATTACAAGTGTAGTTCAAAATGTAGACAGTAACTATGATATAGATATAATCAGACCAATAATTGCCAAAGCTGAAGAAATATCCGGCAAAAAGTATGAAAAAGGTTCTGAAGGTTTTCCTTTTAGAGTTATTGCTGACCATGCTCGTTCCTGTACTTTTCTTATTGCAGATGGAGTTCTTCCAAGTAATGAAGGAAGAGGCTATGTATTAAGAAGAATTTTAAGAAGAGCTGCCAGATTCGGCAAAGTTTTGGGAATTCAAGGATCATTCTTGTATCAGTTCCCTCCATTAATTGATCAGTTAATGGGAGAAGATTACCCTGAAATTGGAGAGAAAATGTCCTATGTTCAGAAAGTAATTAAAATTGAGGAAGAAAGATTCCAGCTTACTTTAGAAGACGGAATGAAAATAGTTAATGATACTATAGAAAAAATGAAATTAGAAAATAGAACTGTAATTACTGGAAAAGAAAGTTTTACTCTTTATGATACTTACGGATTCCCAATTGATTTAACTGGAGATATTGCAGAAGAAAACGGATTTACTGTTGATATTGATGGTTTTAACGAAGAAATGGAAATGCAAAGAAAAAGAGCAAGAGAAGCACAAAAAGAAAACCGTGCCTGGGATCTTGCAATGGCAGTAACTACCAATTTCCAGGAATTATCAAAAACAGAATTTGTTGGTTACGAAAGCTTAAATACAGAAGTTAATCTTTTAGGAGCCCTTGTTGAAGGGGAGAAAAAAGATGTAGTATATGAAGGAGAAGAGGCATATCTTCTTTTGAACAAAACTCCATTTTATGGTGAAGGTGGAGGTCAGATAGGAGATAAAGGTTTAATTACCTTTAGCCATGGTTCAGTAGAAATTACTGATACAAAAAAACTTCCAGATGGAAAATTTGTTCATGTTGGTAAAGTAAAAGGCCAGGTTACTGTTGGCGAAACGGGAAATGCTCAAATAGCAGAATTCTTAAGAAAAAGCACAGAAAGAAATCATACAGCTACTCATGTTCTTCATAAGGTTTTAAAAGAAGTTTTAGGTGACCATGTAAATCAGGCAGGATCATATGTAAATCCAGAAAGACTTCGTTTTGACTTCTCTCATTTTTCACAAGTTACTTCAGAAGAACTTGCTGATATTGAAAGAAAAGTAAATGAAACAGTATTCAAAGCAATCCAGGTTGATGCCTTTGAAACAGAGCTTGATAAAGCGAAAGAAATGGGTGTTACAGCACTTTTTGGTGAAAAATACGGGGATGTTGTTCGCTGTATAAAAATTGGAGATTTCAGTTTTGAATTATGCGGTGGTACACACATTAAAAATACAAGTGAAATTGGTTTATTTAAAATTCTTTCTGAAGGTGCAGTAGCTGCAGGGGTAAGAAGAATTGAAGCCGTAACAGGTCTGGAAGCATACAAATATCAAAAAGAAGAAGAAAAGTTATTTAGTACAGTAATAGAACATCTAAAGACTACAAGAAGTGATGTAGTTAACAGAATTGAACAATTACTGCAAAAAAATAAAGAGTTGGAAAATGAAGTAGATAAATTTAAAAATCAGCAATCAAAAAATGCTGTTGCAAATCTTATTGACAGTGCAAAAGAAATTGCAGGAGTTAAGGTTTTAATTGCTGAAGTTGAAAATCAAAGTATGGATATGTTAAGAGAAATGGCAGATCAGTTCAGAGATAAGCTAAGTTCTGCAGTTGTTGTTTTAGCTTCACCAATTGATGGTAAAGTTAACCTGATTGCCGCAGCAACAAAAGATCTCGCTGGAAAAATTCATGCAGGAAATATTGTTAAGGAAGCTGCCAAAGCTTGTGGAGGCGGAGGGGGAGGTCGCCCTGATCTGGCTCAGGCTGGAGGAAAAGACCCTTCAAAAATTAAGGAAGCTTTAGAAGCGGCAGAAAGTGTTATTACAGAGCAACTTGGTTAATAAGTTTAGGGAGGAAAAAATAATGAGTCGAAAATTTGATGAAACGGTTCACTTTAAAATTAATGCTGAAAAAGACAATTATATTAAGGATGTATTGGAGAATGTGTATGAGTCTCTGACAGAAAAGGGATATAACCCAGTGAATCAACTTGTAGGCTATATTATTTCTGGAGACCCTGCATATATTACAAGTTACAATGATGCAAGAAATCAAATTAAAAAAATTGACAGAAATGAATTAGTTGAAGAATTATTAACAAAATATATGGAAAAATAAAGAGGGATTATTTTGAGAATTATGGCTCTTGATGTAGGAGACAAAAAAATTGGTGTTGCCCTAAGTGATCCTTTAAAGATTACTTCCCAGGGTTTGGAGACTTATATCCGCAAGGATAATGATGAAGATTATAAGTACTTTGCAGAATTAATAAAGAATAACAGTGTGGAGATACTTGTAGCAGGGCTGCCAAAGAATATGAATGGAACAGAAGGACCTCAGGCAGAAAAGGTAAAAGAATTTATAAACAAATTAAAACAATATACTGATGTTAGAGTAGATTTTGCTGACGAAAGACTTACCACTATGGAAGCAGAAAAAATGCTGATATCAGGAGATGTTTCCCGTAAAAACAGAAAAAAAGTTATTGATAAAGTAGCAGCAAATTTAATTTTACAAAATTATCTTCAAAGACATTATTGATTAACTTAATATTTCTTGCTTTTTAAATATATATTTGTTACGCTTTCTCTTGAAAGGAGTGGATGATTTATGACAAATAATCCTGATAACGAAAACTTGGTTCTGATTGATGAGGATGGAAATGAAGTAGAATTTGGCTTTATTGGCAGCCTGGAATCAGAAGGAAATGAATATGTAGTGCTTTCTCCAATCGATGGGGAAGATATTGATGAAATAATTATCTTCAAGGTTGAAAAAGATGGGGATGAAGAATTCCTTGCTGAAATAGAAGATGATGAAGAATGGGAAAAAGTTGCAGACTTATGGGATGAACTCTCAGAAGATGACGAGGAAGAGTAAATAACACATGCCACCCCCTGGGGTGGCATTATTTTACTGCGCAAAGGAGAAAAAATGAATAAAATAGTTAAAATATTCATGTCATTATTTTTAGTTTTTGCACTTATATTAGCTGGAGGGTATTTTTATTTTAGGAATAACCTATCTCCAGTAAATTCTAGTCAGGAAATTAATAAAGTAGAATTTTTGGTGGAAAAGGGCTCTACCCCAAATGTTATTGCCAAAAATTTAAAGAATAATAATCTAATTAAAGATGAAAAATCTTTTTTAGCTTATGTAAGATTAAATAAACTTGACCCACAACTTAAGGCTGGGAACTATCTTTTAACTGATGCAATGTCAGTGAAAGAAATTACCGATGTTATTATTAAAGGTGTTTCTATTCAAAAAAGATTTACTGTTCCTGAAGGATTTACTATCTGGCAGATAGCTGAATTAATGGAAAAAGAGAAAATAATGACTCAGGATGAGTTTTGGAATCTTGCAATAGAAGAAGATTTTCCTCAGTTTGACTTTTTAAATGGACTTAATAAGGACAAACACAGAATGGAAGGATATCTTTTCCCTGAGACTTACTATATTTCTGAAACTGAAAATCCCAAAAAAATATTTGAAATCATGCTTACCCAATATCAAACCGTGCGGGACAGGCTTCCGGAAAATAAATCCGGGTTAAATGAAAGAGAAGCTTTAATTCTTGCATCCCTGGTAGAAGCAGAGTCAATGGCTTCCAAAGAAAGACCTGTAATTGCTTCTGTATTCCTTAACAGGTTAGAATTAAATATGCGCCTGGAGTGTGATGCAACTATTCAGTATGCTTTGGGAAAAAGAAAAGAAATAGTGTTGTACAGCGACCTTGAAATCGATTCTCCTTACAATACTTACAGAAGAACAGGGTTAACACCAACACCAATTTGTGCAACTGGAGAAAGCGCTTTAAGAGCTGTATATCAGCCTGAAGATACGGAATATTTATTCTTTTTCGCAAAGAATGATGGCACTGGAGAACATATATTTAATAAAACCTATGCAGAACATGAAAGACAAATGAGAGATTGGGGTTACCGACAGTGAAGGATCTTTTAGAAACAGAATTGCAAAATTTCATAAAAAGCATCCTGCCTGAAAAAAACGATCTCGAATTGGAAATACAAAAATATGCTGAAGAAAACCATGTTTCTATTGTAGAAGATGAAGTTGCTAATTTTTTAAAAGTCATTACAGGTATTAAAAAACCTGATAAAATACTTGAAATTGGGACAGGGCTTGGTTTTTCTACAATAAGTATGGCAAAATCTTTAGGGAGCAATGGGAAAATTACTACTATAGAATTACTAAAAGGCAGAATGGAAAAAGCAGCATATTTTATTGAAAAAAGTGGAGAAAAAGAAAAAATAAAGATGATTCATGGAGATGGAAGAGAAATAATTAACCAGCTTGATGAAACCTTCGATATAATTTTTCTAGACGCTGCCAAGGGACAATATGGTAAATTTTTAGAGAAATGTGATTCACTTTTAAATGAAAATGGAATAATTATGGCAGATAATGTTTTAATAAATGGCTGGGTTGTGAATCTTGAATATCCGGAACGCAGAAAAAAAACTATGGTAATGAACATGCGAAACTTTCTTGAGGGTTTTAGGGATAATGAAAAATATGAATTAACTTTAGTCCCTTTAGGTGATGGAGTAGCTTTAATTAGAAAAAGGTGAAAACATAAATGAAAAAAGTAGAATTATTAGCCCCTGCTGGAGATATTGATAAGTTAAAATACGCTCTTAATTATGGAGCTGATGCGGTATATATTGGTGGAAAAGCTTTTGGCTTAAGAGCCTTTGCTGGCAACTTTACAATAAATGAAATTGATGCAGGGGTAAGGTATGCTCATAAAAAAAACAAAAAAGTATATCTTACTATGAATATTTTTCCAAGAAATAATGATTTTGAAGGATTAAATTCTTATCTTGGTCAATTAAAAGAAATTGGTGTAGATGCACTTATTGTAGCTGACCCTGGAATTATTTCTGTTATAAGGGAGAAATATCCTGATTTTGAAATTCATCTAAGTACCCAGGCAAACTGCACCAACTATCAAAGTGCTCTGTTTTGGAAAAATCAGGGAATAAAAAGAGTTGTTCTTGCAAGAGAATTAAATCTTGAAGAAATTAAAGAAATAAAAGATAAAACACAAATGGAAATTGAAACATTTATTCATGGAGCAATGTGTATATCTTATTCAGGAAGATGCTTATTAAGTAATTATATGGCTGGAAGAGATTCTAACAGAGGGGAATGTGCCCAATCTTGTCGCTGGAACTATAATCTTGTGGAAGAAAAAAGACCTGGGGAATATTATCCAATAGTCCAGGATGAAAGAGGAACATATGTATTTAATTCCCAGGATATGTGTCTTTTTAACGGTTTAGATAAAATTTTAGATGCAGGAACAGACAGTTTAAAAATTGAAGGCAGAATGAAAAGCATCTACTATGTATCAACCATCGTTAGAGCCTACAGAAAGCTTATAGACAACTATTACAATCCAGCAGAGGACTTTGACTTCAACTACTGGAGAAATGAGCTGGAAAAGGTATCACACAGACCATATACTACAGGTTTTTATTTTGGAGAAATGGAAAAGAATTCTGCTTTTACTGAAAGTTCAACATATATTCAGCCCTATGACTTTATTGGAATTGTAAGGGAATATGATCCTATTAATAAAATGGCAGTAATTGAGCAAAGAAACAATTTTAAAGTTGGAGATAATGTAGAAGTTTTTGGACCTGTTACTGGAGATTTTAATTTTAAAATAGATAAAATCTTTAGTGAATCTGGATTTGAAATGGATGTAGTTCCAACGCCTAAGACTATTGTAAAAGTTCCCGTTCCTTACCCGGTAAGAACTATGGATTTATTAAGAAGGGAAAGTAAAGATGGCGGAATCAGAAAGTTTATTGATTAAAGTTAATCCTGAAGAAGTAATATTCTTTGACAAAATTATTGAAAGCATTGATAATTTAGCAATAGTAACTGTAATAAACGGGAAAAAGGGTTTTATTGAAATTAAAAGCCCTTTTTCTCTTAGAAGTGAATTATTGGAAGTTTTAGACAATATTGGTAAAAAATATGAATTTATATCTGAGCAGGAGATAAAATGATAAAAAAGAAACTAACTCCCGATTATCTTGTTGGAAAAATTGAAGATATCAAAATTGATTTTTTTCAGGATAAGGAAATTAAAGGGCTTATAATAGACTTAGATAATACTATAACTTTTTATAATTCTAGAGAAATTGCCCCTGAAGTTAAGGACTGGATAAATAAAGTTATAGCTTCCGGTATAAAAGTAGTTATTCTTTCAAATAATTATGCACCTAGAATAGAAGAAACCATAAAAGATTATCCAATTGAATATGTGGAAAGAGCAAAAAAACCATTTAAAAGAGGGTTTTTAAGAGCAATAAAAAAACTAGATGTACCAGAAAAAAATGTTATGATGATTGGAGACCAGATTTTTACAGATACATTTGGAGCAAAAAGAACTGGGATTGAAATAATTTTAGTAAACCCACTTCCTGGAAAAGAATATTGGTTTACATATGTATCAAGATTTTTCGAAAGAAGATTTAAAGCAAAGCTTATTAAAGACGTACCCTGGCTGAGGTGAGTATGAAAAAAATAGATAATATTATTTTTATAGGTATCATGGGATCGGGGAAAACAACTATAGGTAAAAAAACAGCAAAAAATCTCAATTATAATTTTATTGATACAGATCAGGAAATTGAAAGAATTACAGGGATGAAAATTTCTGATATATTTAGAAAAGAAGGGGAGCTTAGATTCCGTTCGGAAGAAACCCTTGCTCTAAAAAGAATAAAAAAAGGACCCCCCTCTGTTATTGCAACAGGTGGAGGAATTGTTCTAAAAAAAGAAAACAGAGATTTAATAAAAGATATGGGAATTGTAATATATCTTGACGCTGATGTAGATATAATAACTGAAAGAGTTAGCAGGAATAAAAACAGACCCTTGTTAAGAGTCGAAAACATTAGGGAAAAGGTAAAACAACTTTCTGAGCAAAGAAAAGATTTATATTTAGAAATAGCCGATATAGTTATAGATACAGGTTCTGACAGGTTTGATAATCTGCTCTTAAAAATTGAAAAAGAAATTAAGTTATTTAAACAGAATAAACAGCAAGGAGGAGTATCTTGAAAAAAATTATACTTGTAGTCGTACTCTTTATTTTTATTATGTCAGGTTGTTCCTCAGAGAAGGAAAAAGCACCAGTAAATAATGAAGTTAATACTCTTTCTTCCGGAGAGATAGTTGAAATTGAAAGTATTTCCAATGAAGAAGAACGAGAAAAATTTCAAAAGATTATTGAAGATTTTTATTATAACCCAGTTATTACTGATGAAACTAACAGATCCTTTTTTGAAGATATTGAATTAATTACTAAATTTGCAGGCCATTATAAAGCTGAATATAATCTGGATGCTTCTTTAAAGCAGATTGCAGAGAATTTTTTTGGAACAGAAATTAAAGTCTTGGAAAATTCAGGGGCTGAAAGCTATTCCGGATATGACCATTCAGAAAAAAGTAAGTATCTTCCAGTTGTAGAAGGGATTTATCAAAATGATAATTTGATTATCATTAAAGCGGGCTTGTATTCTCTTGCGGAAGAATCAAATTCAGAAAAAAAGATCTTTGGAACTATAACAGCAACCTTTGAAAAAAATGAGGAATTAGAAAAAGAATATTATCTAATTGATTATATGTATGAAAAAATAATTACTGAAGAAAATAAATAAAATTATAAAATAAAAAAACTCCTTAATTTAAGGAGTTTTTTTATGGAGCCGACGATGGGACTCGAACCCGCAACCTGCTGATTACAAGTCAGCTGCTCTTCCAGTTGAGCTACGTCGGCAAAAATATGGCGGAGCTGACGGGAATCGAACCCGCGATCTTCGGCGTGACAGGCCGACGTGATAACCGCTACACTACAGCTCCAAATATCAACAGAACTTATTGTATAATCATTTGGATTAATTGTCAAACACTAATTTTAAAAAAATTGAATTAGCAAATATATGATTTCATGATAAGATAGTAGGTAGAAATAACTATGACCGGAGGAGATAAATTATGGAAATAACATTTCACGGAAGTGCAGGTACAGTAACAGGATCTTGTTATCAACTTAAGTCAGAAACAAAAAATATTTTAGTTGATTGTGGTATGTATCAAGGAAGAAAAGAATTTGAACAATTAAATTATCAACCATTCAGATTCAATCCAGCAGAAATTGATGCTGTAGTTATTACCCATGCACATATTGACCATACGGGTTTAATTCCAAAATTAAGCAAAGCCGGATTTAGGGGTAAAGTTTATTGTACACCTCCAACAAAATCCTTAGCAGAAATTCTTCTTCCTGATTCAGCTTATATTCAGGAAATGGAAGTAGAAAGAAAAAACAGAAAAGCCTTGCGTTCGAATAAGGAACTTTTAGAGCCTATTTATACATTAGATGATGTTGAAAGAGTATTACAAAGCTTTATTCCTGTTAAATATGGTAAAGAAATAAATATTAACAGTGAATTTAAAGTAATTTTCAGAGATGCTGGACATATTCTTGGTTCCAGTATCGTTGAAATATTTTTTAATGGTAAAAAAATTGTTTTCAGTGGGGATTTAGGAAGGCATAATCAACCTTTGATTACTGATCCTGAATACATAAAAGATACTGATTATTTAGTAATGGAAAGTACTTATGGAAACCGTTTCCATATTCAGCCAGAAAGTAAAAAAGATCAATTTGCCAGAATAGTTAAAAAAACAATTCGTAAGGGAGGGAATTTAATAATTCCATCCTTTGCAGTAGAAAGAACCCAGGAAGTTATTTATATTTTAAAAACTTTAATGGATAGTGGAGAAATTCCAAAATTAGATATTTATTTAGACAGTCCATTAGCTATAAAAGCTACAGAGATCTTTTCAAAATATCCCTGCGGATACGATGAAATTGCTCAGGAAATGCTTTCAAAAGAAGAAGATAATGATTTATTTAAGTTTGAAAATTTAAAATTTAGTTTAACTGCAGAAGAAAGTCAAAAGTTAAATTCCATTCGGAAAAATGCTATAATAATATCCGCTAGCGGAATGGCAAATGCGGGAAGAATAAAGCATCATTTAAAACACAATTTATGGCGTCCTGAATCAACAGTTCTCTTTGTTGGGTACCAGGCTGAAGGTACATTAGGAAGAAGGATTCTTGATGGGAATAAAACGGTAAGAATTCATGGAGAAGAAATTTCTGTTAAAGCAGAAATAGAAATTATTGAAGGATTCTCAGGTCATGCTGATCAAAAAGATTTAATGAACTGGATCAGCAATTTTGAAGAAATTAGAGAATGCATTTTCTTGGTCCATGGAGATGACGATTCCAGAGAAAACATGAAAAATCTTATTGAAGAAACAACCAATTATAAGGTAATTTTACCAGATCTTTTCGAAATAATTGATCTTACAAACTTTGAAATCAGGTATAAGGGAGAAGTTATTGAGCCAGACAAGAAACTTAATGAAATTCTTGAAGGATTTAATTCTAAACTTTCTGATTACCTTAAAGATCCAGAAAAAGTTAAAATTGTTAATGATTATTTAAAAGAACTAAAAGACAAACTAGTGGGGTAAATAATGATAAAAAAAATTCTGACATTAATTCTTATTACAGTATGTTTTTCTATATCTTCATACTCATTGAGCGACCTAAGTATAATGAGACATAATGAAAAAATTACAGAGGATAATCGTCCTCAAAGCAAAATAGCAGAAGAAGTCAGAGGCATCTACATTACAGGGAATACTGTTCACTGGAAGCCAAGATTTGAAGAACTTCTTCAGTTTGTAAAAGATTCAGATATTAATTCCATGGTTATTGATTTTAAAGATGATTCTGGTGTTATTTCAATGAAAACAGATAATGAATATATTCTTGAAGTAGATCCAAGATATCACAGAGGCTCAGACTATGCTGGAATAATTAAAATGTTGAATGATAATAATATTTATACAATTGCCAGAATAGTTGTTTTTAAAGATCCTCATCTTTCCCAAAAAAAGCCTGAATGGTCTATAAAGACTGCTGATGGATCTTTATGGAGGGACAGGAAGGGTATAACCTGGGTTGACCCTCATAATCCTCATGTTTGGGAATATTCTATTGAAGCTTCAAAAGAAGCTGCTAAGCTGGGATTTAGAGAAATTCAGTTTGATTATGTTCGCTTCCCAACAGACGGAAATGTTAAAGCCATTAAATACTCCAACGAAAACGGAGAAGAGATGAAAGATGTAATTCATAATTTTTTGAAATATGCAAATGAAGAACTTGCTGAATATAATGTTTTTCTTGCTGCAGATGTATTTGGGCTAACAACAACAACACTTGATGACATGGGAATGGGACAACAATATGAGTTAATTGCAGAAGAGGTTGATTATATCTGTCCTATGGTATATCCTTCTCATTATGGCCCATATAACTATGGCTTTGCTAACCCGAATGCCCATCCATATGGTGTTGTAAGGCAGGCAATGATAGATGGTATGAAAAAAGGTGAAGGTAAAAGAGCCTACATCAGACCATGGTTGCAAGACTTTAATATGGGAACACCAAGATATGGTGACCATGAAGTTAGGGAACAAATAAGAGCTGTCTTTGAATCCGATCATAGTGAATGGATTATGTGGAACGCAGCTAACAGATATAACGAGAGTGCATATTATAACATTGATGCACTAAAAAATAATAATTAATATAAATGGGGGCACTGGTCTTGAAAGTAATAGTAATTGGGGCGGGTAAAGTTGGCTTTAGTCTTGCTCAAATACTGTCATCAGAAAAGCATGATGTTACAGTAGTAGAAATAGATGAAGAAAGATCTGAAGTTTTAAGGGAAAAGCTTGATGTTAAAGTAATTACAGGAAATGGTGCAAGCTTCCCTGTCCTTGAGGATGCCGATACTAGAGGCGCAGATTTATTTCTTGCTGTAACTCAAAATGATGAGTTTAATATTTTAGCTTCTGTAATTGCCAAAAGTATGGATGTTAAAAAAACTGTCGCCAGAGTTAGAAACCCAGATTATGATTTTAATATTAGTAAAAAAATTACCAGAGAAAAGTTTTTAGGAATTGATTTAATTATAAATCCAGAAAAGGTAGCAGCTAAAGAAATTTCTAAACTAATTTCTGTTCCTGAATTGGTTAATGTGGAATATTTTGCTCAGGGTAAAATTCAGACTATTGAGTTTAAACCTAATGAAGGCTTTGAGTATTATGATGTACCATTAAAAGATTTGCCAATTCCAGAAAGAAGTGTACTAATAGCTTTACTTAGAGATGAAGAGATAATTATTCCTTCAGGTAACGATCAAATTAGAAGGAATGATCTTGTTTTTGCTCTTTCAAGAACGAAAGACATTCAGGATTTAACTACTTTCTTTAATTTAAAAAAGAAAAAGATTAATAATGTTACGCTCCTTGGAGGAGAAAGAGTATCCTTCTACCTTGCAAGGATTCTGGAAAAGAAAAAAATAAATGTGAAAATTATTGAAAGAAATCCTGTAAAGTGTGAGGAATTAGCTAGAAATTTAGACAATGTTTTAATAATAAATGGTGACGTTAGTGATATAAACCTTCTTAAAGAAGAAGGAGTAGATAAGTCTGACTTTATTGTTTCATTAACAAATGACGATAAGCTAAACCTTCTTGTAACTTTATTCTTGAAACACTTGGGAGTAGAAAAATCTATTACTCAAATAAGAAGATCAGACTATTTACCTTTAATTGAAAAAATAGGTGTTGAAAATATAATTAGTCCAAGAAGTCTTACTTCCACAGCTATTTTAAATTTTATTAAATCAGACAGTATAATTTCTCTTTCTCTTTTAGCAGGGGATAAAGCTCAAATGCTTGAAGTTACTCTAAATAACAGGAAATGTTCAATACTGGATAAACCACTTAAAGATATAAATTTCCCTTGTGGAGTAATTGTTGGGGCAATTACAAGAGATGACGACATTCTTGTTCCCCGGGGTAACGATGTTCTTAAATTTGGGGATAATATTGTTTTATTTATGCTTCCCGATTGTTTTGAAAAAATTCAAAAGATGCTTGGGTAGACAGGAGCGTTTAAATGAACAAGAAAGTAGTATTTCATATTGTAGGGATGAATTTGACCATTATTGGTCTTAGTATGCTTATCCCTGCAATATGGTCTTTTTATTATGGGACAAAAGATATTTATGCCTTATTAGTGTCTTTTTTAGTTACTTCTGGTTTTGGCCTTTTGTTGTTCTTTTACTTTAAACCAGGTCGTAAAGAAAACGAAATACATTATAAAGAAGGTTTTGCAGTTGTAACTTTTACCTGGTTACTGGCTTCTCTTTTTGGGACATTGCCCTTTATGCTTTCAGGTGATATTTTAAACTTTGCAGATGCAATTTTTGAATCTATGTCAGGTTTTACAACTACAGGTTCAACAATTCTTGAAGATATAGAAGCACTTCAGCCAGGTATTATGTTTTGGAGAAGTCAGACTCACTGGCTTGGAGGCATGGGAATTCTGGTTCTTTTTATTGCCATACTTTCAATCACAGGTTCTGGTGGTCTTCAGGTTTACAAAGCGGAATCAACATCCTTAATTGATAATAAATTAAGACCAAAGTTAAGCGAAACAGCGAAAATACTTTGGTTTACTTATGTAATGTTAACAGCATTCCTTGTTATGCTATTGCTGGCAGGAGGAATGTCTTTTTTCGATTCCCTTTGCCACGCTTTTAGTGCCATAGCAACAGGAGGCTTCTCAACAAAAAATTTAAGTATTGGTTTTTATGACAGCAGTTACATACAGTGGATATTAACCTTATTCATGTTTTTATCAGGAATTAACTTTGCTTTATATTATCCAGTTTATAAAAATAAAAGTTTTAAATCTTTTTATAAAAATGCGGAATTTAAGTTATATTCTTTAATTGTCTTTCTTTCAATTGCTTTTACATTTTTTGCACTATACAGAGCTTTTCCAGAAAATGGGTTTTTCGATAATATTCTTGATTCTGCCTTCCATGTTGTATCTGTTATTACCTCAACAGGTTTTGCTACAACTGACTACAATTTATGGCCAGAAGTTACAAAGGTATTATTATTTACGATAATGTTTATTGGAGGATGTACAGGTTCTACTGTTGGATCAATTAAGGTAGGAAGATATTTGATTCTTTTTAAGCAAACATCCCAGGAAATAAAAAAGATTTTGCATCCTAAAGCAGTAACAAAAACAAAGATTGGTGACAAAGTAATTGAAGACAAAATGATTCTCAATATTCTACAGTTCTTTTTTATGTTTATTTTTATTTTTATTATTAGTGCAATAATAATTTCATTTCAAAAAATTGATTTCGTTACAGCACTTACTGCTGCAGGAGCATCCTTAACGAATGTTGGTCCTGGTTTGGGAATGGTTGGCCCTATGGAAACCTATTCTCATTTTAATAGTTTTAATAAAGTGTACCTTTCCTTTTTAATGCTTCTAGGAAGACTGGAGCTATATACGGTACTTGTTTTGCTAAATCCTGTTTTTTGGAAAAAATAATTCTATTAAAAAAGAAGGCTTGTGAATGAATAGTAGGGTAGTTTTTTATATTGTTGGAATGAACATCTCAATAATTGGTTTGAGTATGTTATTTCCTGCTTTTTGGTCTATATATTATGGCACTCAAGATTTACAGGGGATATTAATTTCTTCTGCAATAACAACTATATTTGGTTTTACTCTTTATATGTTACTTAAACCCAAGGAAGATTTAGAAATCAGATATAAAGAAGGCTTTGCAATAGTAACCTTCACCTGGATTCTTGCCAGTGTATTTGGATCACTTCCATTTTTACTTACAGGAACAATGAGCAACTTTGCCGATGCTTTTTTTGAAACTATGTCAGGTTTTACAACAACCGGGGCGAGTGTTTTAACAAATATAGAAGCTGTTGCACCGGGAGTGTTATTTTGGCGAAGCCTGACTCACTGGCTTGGAGGTATGGGAATAGTAGTTTTATTTGTTGCCATTCTTTCAACAGTAGGAGTTGGTGGATTCCAAATATTCAGAGCTGAATCTACAGGATTGTCTCCTGATAAAATTAAGCCTAAAATAAGTGAGAGTGCAAAGGTTTTATGGAATACTTATTTATTCCTTTCAATTGTACAAACTATTTTATTGTATATTGGTGGAATGACTTTTTTTGATTCTCTATGCCATACCTTTGGAACAATGGCTACGGGAGGTTTTTCAACCAAAAACCAAAGTATAGGTTTTTATGACAGTTTTTATATTCAGTGGGTAATAATTATTTTCATGTTTCTTGCTGGAGTAAATTTTGCACTGTATTATGCAGTTTATCATTCCAAATCTCTTAAAATTTTTATTAAGGATTCTGAATTTAAACTTTATGCAATTCTGGTGACCTTTGCAACAATTATTACTACAATTATGCTATTTGTAGAGGGCTTCGGGGATAAATTTTTTAAAACATTTACAGATGCTGCTTTTCAGGTTGTATCTGTAATTACCACCACCGGTTTTGCCAGCCTTGATTACAATAACTGGCCGACAGTTACCATAGTAACTCTTTTTGCCTTAATGTTTATAGGTGGTTGTGCAGGTTCTACAGGTGGGTCTGTTAAGGTTGGAAGAATTTTGATATTATTAAGATATATGTTTCAGGAATTAAAAAAAGCAATTCATCCAAGAGCAGTTACAGTTACTAAAATTGGTGGTAAAATAATTGAAGAAAAGCAACTCATTAATGTTATGGTATTTTTCTTTATGTTTATTTCAATATTTATTGTATCGGCATTAGTAATTTCCCTTGATAATGTTGACTTTGTAACAGCATTATCTGCTTCTGCAGCTACATTAACAAATGTAGGGCCAGGTTTTAATTTAGTTGGACCTGCAGAAAACTACAGCTTTTTTGGTAATTTCAGTAAGATGTATATGTCCTTTTTAATGTTAATTGGAAGACTTGAACTTTATACAGTATTAGTTTTATTAAATCCTATTTTTTGGAAAAAATAGTTCCGGGGGGAAAAGATGACAAATAGTAATTCAGTAAAACTGCTAAAAGAAATGTTAATAAATGCAGCAAAAAATTTAGGAAAAGAAAAATCATCTATTGATAACTTAAATGTTTTTCCTGTTCCAGATGGTGATACGGGAACAAATATGTCCTTAACCTTAAAGTCGGCTGCGGGAGCTATTACTGATGATTTAGACTCTCTGGAAACAGTAAGTTCCAGGTTTTCTCATGGAGCATTAATGGGAGCCAGAGGTAACTCAGGTGTAATTTTATCTCAGCTAATTAGTGGCTTTGCCAAAGGCTTAAAAGGACAAGAGGAACTTAATGCAATAGTGTTGGTTGATTCTTTGCAAAAGGGTGTTGAAGCAGCCTATAAAGCAGTTTCTAATCCAGTTGAAGGAACAATACTAACTGTATCAAGAGAATCTGTAGAAAATTTAAGCCCTGATAAAGATATGGATATAATCATACTCTTAGAAGAAATTATTCAAAAAGGAAAAGAGAGCCTTGCCAGAACACCGGAACTGCTTCCAATTTTAAAACAATCAGGAGTAGTTGATGCTGGAGGAATGGGTTATCTTGTATTCCTTAATGGTATGTTAATGGCATTAAAGGGAGAAGAGATTCCTTTTATGGATGACTTCCTTGCAGATATGAGCAAAAACTCCAGTGGAAAGTCTGGAGCAACTATTACATTCAGCGACGACTTTGACCATGAGAATATTAATTTTCAATATTGCACTGAGTTATTGCTTTCTGTTGAAACAGGTGAAGAATTTGATACGGCACCTGCAATTAAAATGTTAAATACAATTGGTGACTCAGTTTTAGTAATTGAGTCTGAAGGAATAGTAAAGGTACACACCCATACAAATGAGCCTTGGCAAGTTCTTGAATTTTTTGGCCAGTTTGGATCTTTAAATGACATAAAAATTGATAATATGAAAGCTCAAAGCAAAAGAAAATATGAAGAATCAGAAAAAGATCTGGCAATTATTTCGGTAAGCTATGGCGATGGTTTTAATGCTATTTTTAAAAGTCTTGGAACCAACTATATAATTAGTGGGGGCCAGACTATGAACCCAAGTACAGAAGATATTTTAGAAGCAATGAGAAAGAATCCTGCAAAGGAATATATTATTCTTCCCAACAATAAAAACATTATATTAGCCGCAGAACAGGCAGCTAAAATTTCTGATAAAAAACTTCATATTATTTATTCAAAAACTATTCCTCAGGGAATAACTTCTTTAATGTCCTTTAACCCAGAAATGTCCGCAGAAGAGAATGAAGAAGTAATGAATGATATGATTAAAAGTGTAAAATCAATTGAAATCACACAGGCAGTAAGAGATACTATTATTAATGGACTTGATATTAAAGAAGGCCAGTATATTGCAATTGCTGAAGGGGAAATAGTATTTAGAGACAATGATTTATACACATCTGTTGTTGAAAGTATTAAAAATGAAATCGATGAAGATTCAGAAATAGTTACATTATACTTTGGTGAAGATATCGATGAAGAGGCAGCTGAAGAGCTTGTTAATGAATTATCTGAACTATATGATGAAATTGATTTCGAGCTTCATAATGGGGGACAACCTTTGTACCCATATATAATTTCTATTGAATAAGTATATAATTAAACAAACAAAACTCCGGAATCATTTAATTAAATGACCGGAGTTTTTTCACAGGGAGAAAAAACTATGAATATTGGAATTACTCCAGGAAAAGAAAATTTAATACTAACAGGGCAAGCAGAAGGTGGAAGAACACCTGAGCAGGCCCTTCAGGCATTACTCCAGGAAGGGAAGGTTCTTTCTGCCCGGGTTCTTGCTCAAAGTGGAAATAACGCTCTTTTAAAACTGGCAGATTTGCTTATTCCAGTTAAAACAGATGCTCAGGTACCAATAAATACAGAAAATGTAATGTTAAAAGTAGTTAGTACATCTCCAGAGAAAACTTTAATGGAAATGGTTCCTCAAACTTTCAAAAATGAATTCCCCATGCCGGAAGTTAAAATTAGTTTTACACTTCCTGAACAAAGTGCAGAATTATTAAACAAGATAGCTGTAAAACCAGGAGAATCTCTCTCAGTAAAAGTAACCCAGGCAGGAGAAAATACAATAAAAGTTCAAATTGGTGATCAAAGCATTGAACTAAAACCAGAGCTACAAAATATAAAGGGAGAAAACATAAAAGTAAGATTAGACTTATCTCAAAAAGATGCTCCAAGATTAATATTGTTAGAAAATGGAACTCCTGCAATAAAAGCACAGGGTGGGAATCCCTTGCAGCCGCCTCAGGCCAGCGCAACTGCTCAAAGTGAAACTCCCAAGCCCTTGGTTTTTAAAGAAGAAAATATTCAGCTGTTAAATAAACTGGTAGCAGAAACAAAGACTCAAATAACTGTTTCAAGACCCCAAGAAGGCCTGGAAACATCTTTAAAGCTTTCTTTTAATGAGAATGATAAAACCCTAGCCACATTAAAAAATATGGGTTTTGATACAACTATTTTGAAAGAAGGTCAGTTTAAAAATCAGGAAACTGTTAATTTAACTAAACTTGAGTTTAATCCTAAAACTCAAATGGCAGAAGGATTTATTAAAGATGACAAACTTCTTTTAAAACCCATACTTGAATTTAAGGACAACAATACTTTAGTTCTTAAATTTTCCAATGATAACAGCAAACCAGTATTTACTATGGATACAATGGTGGCCAAGGAAAATGAAAAAGTAATGAACCAGCTGGCCCAAAGGCTGGGGGAATTTATTCTAAAAGAAAAAGATATGCCGGAAATTATAAAGGGAATAATTGATAACAAAATTCCTTTAACTAAGGAGAATATCAACACAGTTCAGAATTTTATTAACTTTTTTCCTGGAGATGCCAAAACAGGTATGGATATGCTTTTAAATCAAAACCTGTTGATGGGGCTTTATTATCAGTTAAATAACTCCAACGATAAATTTTTAATTAAAGGCTATGAAAAAAGAAAAGGAAAGAGAGAAGGAAGAGAAAAAGCCTACGACTTTTCAATCCTCTATGAATCAGAAAAATTAGGCAACATCTTGGTAGACCTGGAATGGAGCCAAAACCTTAATTTAGACTTTTACTGCGAAGAAGAAGCCACTGTAAAATTGATTGAAGACACCCTAGATGAACTTACAGATAAACTAAAAATAGATAATATAAAAATAAACGTAGAACACAACCAAGAAAAAATAAAAAAAGAACCAATCAAAGCCGAAAAAATAACCCTGTCGAATATTGATATATCTATTTAGGGGACGCTTCTAAAATCCGCGCGTTATCCACAGGGCAAAAAGAAACGCGACTGTATCGTAATGAAGTTTATTACGATACAGTTACATTAAATATATTTTCAAGAAAGGCGATAAGCTATGTACAAAAAATATTTATTTTTTACTATTATGGTTTTTATTTTCATATTATTTACTAGTGGATGTGAGGACAACAATCAAAAATTAATTATTTTTGAAGAAAAACAAATAAAAGGAATAGATTCCACTAGATTAAAAGTTGAAGATGGTTATTTATATTTTGATAATATTAATATAGGTGATGCTGGAACTGAATTGGAATTAAATGAATGGCACTATGGTCATGAGGCAGTTATAAATAAAAATAATAAAGTCTTATCATTAAGATATGCAGTTTCTGATGCCCCTGCTCCATATACGGATTATTTATCAAAAATATTTTTATTGCAAAAAAAGAATTAAAAGAAATTTCAGTTCAAAACAACTTTATATTAGAAAAAGTATATGGAGATGAAAATGTAATTTGGGTAAAAGGGATGTATCGTTCAGGACGTATATTCTACTGGGACGTTCTTTATCTTTATAATATAAACGATGATAAAGTAATAAGAATTAATGACATAATAAATTTAAATTCTGTGTCTATTAATCAAGTTACTAATCAATATGCTGATATTACCGCCTGGCATAATTCGGATCATCATCCAATAACAGAGGAGATTCCTGAGGATCTTAGCAAAAAGAACTATCGGATTTTTAATGAAGGGAATTTTGAACTTTTAGAATAGGCAAATAGAATTTATGGCAATTTGACAATTTTTATAAATTGCTCTATAATACAAATAATTTAATAAACTAGTATAGGGTGCCTCATTTGAGGAGAATAGGGAAGACCGGTTTAAATCCGGCGCGGACCCACCACTGTAAGCGAAGACAAATCCCCAATTATGTCACTGGAGAAATCTGGGAAGGCGGGGAGGAGATTGAAGCGCAAGCCAGGAGACCTGCCTTATATGAACAGCGATAAAAACAAGGGGAAATATTGTTTTTATGCAATAGTATTTTAATTAACGTATATATTACGTATTTTATACTATAAGATTATTTTTAAGATGACTTAAGATGGGAAGTCTCTTGGCTAAAAGCTAAGGGGCTTTTTTTAATTGGGAGGATTTAAAATTGAAAAAAACTATTAAAATTGCATTTTATGGAAAGGGTGGCATTGGTAAATCTACAATAGCTAGTAATATCGCAACGGCTTTTGCTTTTAAAGGATTAAATGTCCTATTTATCGGGTGTGATCCAAAAGCAGATTCTGTAAAGAATATTACCGGAAAAAACATTACTCCTATTATTAACAGTATTCTAGAAAAAGGGGACTTGTTATCGAAAAATGATTTTTTACATAGAGGGTTTTTAAATATTGGATGTATTGAAACAGGAGGACCTTCTCCTGGTGTTGGATGTGCAGGAAGGGGGATTATTTCCATGGTTGAGGAACTGGAGAAGCATAATATATTCCAATTAAATTGGGACGTTATTATTTATGATGTATTAGGTGATGTTGTATGCGGAGGGTTTGCTGTACCAATGCGTGAAGGTTATGTAGACAGTGTATATATCGTTTCTTCTGGGGAATATATGTCAATTTATGCCGCGAACAATATTTTAAAAAGTATTAAATCATTTTCTAATCATCGCAAACCATTTTTAGGTGGACTAATTTATAATCACAGACAAAATGACCCTGAGTTAAATCTACTAAAAAAATTTGCTGAAAAATCAAAAGTGCCAATTATTTCAGAGATTCCTTTTTCAAGAGAACTTATTCTAAGTGAGTTAGAATATCAAACAGTTATTCAAAAGTATCCACAATCAATTATTTCAAATGTTTTTTTAAAAACTTCTAAAACAATTCTTGATGCCAAAGATAACTTTACACCATATCCATTGAGCGAAAATGAATTGCAAGAACTATCAAAGGATTATTTATCGCTAATATCTGAAAGGTAAAAATAATGATAGAAAAAACAATAAATAAAAATAGTTTTGACGAGCTTGTTACAATCGCTCTAAGTAAACCGAATATCTGTGTTGTTGCTGTTGGACCTCCTGGGTGTACCAGAGTGTTATTTTTTAGGGCAATGAGAGCAAATCTTTTAAAACGTTATTATTCCTTTAATATTTCTGCGTTAGATATTATAACAGGTGATTATCAGAAGAAACTTAAGGAATTTATTACAGAAATAAATAAAAGCAATCCAGAAATTGAAGGGATTATTATTTATACATCTTGTTCGGAAATAATAACTGGAATGAAATTTGAAAAAGTTATTAACGATATCTATCAAAAGCATAGATTACGAGTAAAAATTTTTAATAGGGGACCACTGGCTAAAAGAAAAGAATTACCAAGGAAAATAATTAAGGAGATTCTGAGTGAATTTGATGAACATTTATAATAAATATCTTCCAACAATAATTAGTGATTATTCTGCTTTGCACCTTTTGTTTTTTGACAGATCGGCAACCTTAATCTTGCTTTCACCAGGGGGATGTAATCAGCCAACTAGAGAAGTTGATGAATATCGAAATTTTGAAAATGCAAAACATTATACAACTAAATTAAATGATGCACATGTAGCAATTGGAATAGAAAATGTACTCAACGAAGAAATTTTATCAAATATTGACCTTAAATCAGAATTTATTGTCATCATAGGAACAGCCGTAACAAATATAATTGGAACAGATTTGTTTGATTTATCTAAAAAAATAGAAAATATAACCAAGAAACCAGTTATCTATTTTAATTCCAGTGCTTTTGAAACATATTCTAAAATATTATCAGAAGCATATCAAAAAATGTATCGTTTTATCTGCGAATCTAATGAAAATGATGATAAGATGATTAACAAAAAAATAAACCTAATTGGTTTTAACTCAATTATTCATGGACATGAACGTTTTTTAGAAGAATTAATAACTTTATTGGAAAATGATGATTTTACAATTTGTTTAGATGGGAAAAATCAGATTAATAATACGAATAATAAATTATCTACAAAAGCTTGTCTTACTTTAGTTTTATCAGAAGAATCCATATCTTTAGCGGAGTTATTAAAAAAAGATGCACAGATTCCTTATGAGAAAATACTGCCTGTTTCTAAAAAAGGAGTAAATGATTTATACAGAATCATTCAAAAGTATTGCGGAACCAAATTTAACCATATCCATGAATACGCAAATAATGACAAGTTTATTGTTGATAATCGTAAAAAGTTGCTAATTATAGGAGAACCATTTTTATTAATAAATTTGAAAAACAGTTTGTCAGTTGATTTTGAAATAAATAATGTAACATTACTTTGTTTATCAGAAAAGAATATTTTAATAAAAAATTTTTCTGATGATATATATAATCAAGTTATTTTCAGTACAAATGAGAAAAAAGTTCTTGAATTATTAAGTTTAGCAGATGTAATAATTTGCGATCCTCTTATAAAGGAGGTGTTTACTCAAATTGATGAAAAAGCTTTTGTTCCACTGCCTTTCTTTGGCTTGAGTGGAAGAGAGTATGCTGATATAGATTATGATTACATTGGCATGAAAGGATTTGAATTTTTAAAAAAGCAATTTATTAAAACAGGAGTGATAAAAGATAATGAAAAAAATTAGTATTGTTGCTTTATTAATGGGATTTTTATTAATTGCACTAACAGGTTGTACAGGTCAGCCAAGTGCGGATGCAGAGAAAGCTGTAGCCTTTAAAACTGTGGTTGATATTATGGATAGAGAAGTAGCTGTACCAAAGGAAATAAAATCTATTGTAGTAAGTCCTATTCCTTATACATCAATGATTTATGCTATTGATGGAACTGCAGAAAAACTTGTTGCCATTCATCCATCCGCTAAAAATGCTTGGAGTAAATCAATGTTAGAAACCTTAGCGCCAGAATTAGCCGATGTTCCAGACCAGTATATAGCACAAAATTTTGCTCTTAACATTGAGGAAATTGCTAAGATGAATCCTGATGTAGTCATATTATGGAGTAATCAGGAAGACGATATAATAAAGTTAGAACAAATGAATATTCCAGTTGTTACACTTACAAACGGCGGGAATTCTGATATTAATGAAATGCGTAATAACATAAGAATTATAGGTAGTTTATTAGGAAAAGAAGTGCAAGCAGAACAGTTAATTCAATATAATTTAAATGTTGAGGAATATTTTAGAAACAAATTAGATATGATCCAGGACGACGATAAACCCAAAGTTTTATATTTACGTGATAAAGAATTAAAAGCTTCTGCCGGCGATAGTTTTAACAGACAGATGATTGAATTGACTGGTGGTATTAATGTGGCTAGCGATGTTAAAGGTGCCTGGACTGAAGTGTCAATGGAGCAAATCATTACCTGGGATCCTGAGATTATTTATTTAAGTCATTTTGATAATTTTATGCCGGAAGATTTATATAATAACAAAATTCCAGGACAAGACTGGAGTCAGGTTACAGCAGTTAAAAATCAAAGAGTATATAAAACTCCAATTGGAATTTATAGATGGGATGCTCCGAATGCCGAAACTCCTTTATTTTTAAAATGGATGGGCCAAGTACAACATCCAAATATTTATAACGATTATGTTTTAGAAGATGACATTAGAGATTTTTATAAAAAGTTCTTTGGACACAGTCTTTCAAATCAAGAAATAAATCAAATTTTTAATAGATAATTCAAAAAAGGAATTGTTGAAATTGGATAAAGATTGTAAAGAAGTAATATATAAAAAAACATTTATAACGACGGCGATTGTATTATTTTTTGTAATTATTTTTGCCCTAAGTACAGGCAGATATACTATTTCATTTCTTGATACTATTAAAATATTGCTATCACGTATAGCACCAATCGATAATACTTGGGGACCTACAGCCGAGGGTGTAATATTTAATTTACGTTTACCCAGGCTTTTTGGCGCAATTTTAATTGGAAGTGCCTTTGCTATTTCAGGAGCTAGTTATCAGGCTGTTTTTAAAAATCCTTTAGTCTCACCTGATTTACTTGGTGTATCTTCGGGTGCTACTGTTGGAGCTGCTCTGGCCATTATATTTGGTGGTGATAAGTTAATAATTCAAATCGGGGCTTTTTTAGGTGGAATTATAGCAGTTGTCCTTGCTACAACAATTCCTAAATTACTTAAAAATAATTCGATTATGCTATTGGTGTTGTCGGGAATCATTGTAAGTGGTCTGATGAGTTCGATAATTGGAATTATTAAGTTTCTTGCAGACCCAGAAGACCAACTAGCAGCTATTGTATATTGGCAGATGGGCAGTCTTGCAAAAATTCATATGCCGGATATTTATGCAATTTCCCCAGTTATTGCTATTACTTCAATAATTTTAATTGCAGTTAGATGGCGAATTAATATTTTAACCCTTGGAGATCGTGAAGCTCAACTTTTAGGAGTTAATGTTACTTTATTAAGAGCGATTGTTATTATTTGTGCTACTATGCTTACTGCATCTGCAGTGAGCATAAGTGGTACGATTGGATGGCTTGGACTTGTCATACCACATTTAGCAAGATTATTAGTTGGTCCGGATAATACAAAAGTTTTCCCTATATCAATAATACTCGGTGCTATTTTTCTTATTATTGTCGATACTTTGGCAAGGGTGTTAACTCCAGCAGAATTACCTTTGACAATATTAACTGGACTAATCGGTGCTCCGTTTTATTTTTGGCTCTTGGCCAGACAAAGAGTGAGGTTATAAAAATGTTGCTGAATGTTGAAAATTTATCTTTTTTTTATGAATCTGAAAAAATAATCTTCAATAATGCAAATTTCTCTTTGGATTCTGGTCAAATTTTATCTATTATTGGACCAAATGGTGCCGGAAAATCTACATTTCTTAACTGCATTGTTAATTTATTACAGCCCAAAAGTGGGAAAATAACTATTGAAGAAAAAAACATTTCACAAATGAATGCTATTGATATCTCTAAATACATTGGGTATGTCCCGCAAATACATATTCCTACGTATGGGTTTTTAGTTAAAGAATATATAGCTATGGGAAGAGCACCCAAAATTGGTCTGTTCTCTAAGCCGTCAAAAGAAGATTATTTTTTTGTAGAAAAAGCTATGGAAAAAATGGAAATAAGTCATTTAGCAAATAAGCCATATACAGAAATAAGTGGTGGGGAACGTCAAAAGGCAACGATTGCAAAAGTACTTGTTCAAGAACCAAAACTAATAATTTTAGATGAGCCAACTGCATATCTTGATTATGGACATCAATATAAAGCTATTAAACTTATAAAAACGCTGGCTGAAGAGGGATACGCGATTATAATGACCACGCATCAACCTGAGCATGCAATATTGCTTGAAAATTATACAGCGATAATTGATGGTCAAGGCGAATTTGCTTTTGGAAAAACAAGTACAATAATATCAGAGTCTTTGCTATCTGATCTTTATAAAATAAATATAAAAATGCCTTTTATTGATTCATTACAGAAAACGATTGTTTGTCCAATCGATTAAAAAAAGTAATTGGAAACCGAAATAATAGTTCAAGATTGATATATGTTCATCCCCTTTTTAGCATCGGCTTTTTTAGCCGATGCTTTTTCATGCAAAAAATATTACTTTCATGCAAATTTTGTTATATTTTCTTCTAATTTGTCTGCCTAACAGGTAAAATGATATCAAGGTCAAAACAAAGGGAGTAAATTATGAACACAAAGGATACAAAAAGAATTTGGTTTTCGTATGTACCGAGAGATTATCAGGCAATGATTACAATACTGGAAGAACAGGCCTTGCAAGGATGGCGTCTTAAAAAGTTGCATCAGTATACTGCAGTTATGGAAAGAATAGAGCCTAAAGAAATAAAGTATTATGCGGATTTCTTTACTGAAAATTCCTATCCTGACTATCCTAGTCACCCTAAATTCAGGGAATGGCTATTAAGCAAAAGAGAAGCAGGATATGCTTTCGCAGCCCAGAAGGGACAGTTAATACTTTTTCATAATGATACAGAACTTCAACCAACCCAGGCTCCCTTAACAAATAAAGAACTTGAAAGCAAATTGTTAAACAGCAATGCAACCAGTCCTATGCTTATTGTTCTGCTAACGTTTCCACTAATTGCCTGGATGCTGTTGTACCAGCTTTTTGTAGGTTCTGTAACCTTCTATCCTTTATATTTTGGATATTATGAAGTATTTTTTTCCAATTTTATGCTGGTGTTAAATGCTTTATTGCCGCCCTTGGTATTAGCACCACTCTTTATTGGCGAAATTAACAAATTTTTCTTTATGCGACGACTGGAAAAATCACTTCAGGAAGGCACAGAATTCATACATCAAACAGTTGCCCAAGCTAAAAGGAAAGTCTGGCTTAAAGATATTCCTTTAATTATTTTTGGCGTTCTTTTCTTCGGCTCCGCAATTATAAGCGGCAGTTTAGGAATTTCCTTCTACATATTAGCAACATTATTATTTATTGGCTCCTGGTTAATTGAAAAATCTGAACTGAAGAGGATGCATAAAGGTATTCTAATGGGGATAATGGTATTTTCATTTCATATGTTTGCGTTTTCTTTTAATACCAGTCAGGATCTGGATATGCTGACCCCTGAAACCGCCCCAAAAGATTATCCCTTAATCACACTAGCTGACTTTGGTATTTCAAATGAATCCCAAGAGGCTTATTTCCGTTATAGTGAAAGGGGAAGCATCCTAGTTCCTAAAGCCATAGAATACTTAGAATATGTTGAAGAAGATTATCTTCATTTAGATATATATGAATGTGTATCTTCAGATTTTGCAGATTATTTATATAAGAGGATTACAGATGGTTTTTCTAACGCTTTTCAGATAGATGAAGGTCATTCCTTTGATAAAGTGTTGTCAATAAATGACTTACAAAGATATATAATTAAGAATGATAATCTTGTTATTAATATACTTACAGATGCACAAGTGACCAGAGAAGAAATTTTTGCGGAAGTAGAGAGGCTGGTTAGCGGGATTAAGTGGATGAGCTTTTTCAATGAAGAAAATTCTGTAAAGGTTAAGTTGTTACATTCTGATACTCATAAATTAACAGAAAAAATAGATGCAGATCCTTATGATATTTTTGGGAAAAATCCCTCTGATGTTGTCACTGACTATTTTAATGCTGCCATGACTGGAGATTATGAAACTGCATATTTACTTCATCTTCAAGGTGATGATGTAATAAAACCAAAACTTGAAGAATTTACAAAAGAACAACAAGAATCTGTTATCTACGACTATATGGTAATGGATTATATTATTACTGAAATAGACAGGTCAGTTGTAAAAGTACAATTTGTTCTTGACCCAGGTTATGAAGATAAAACAATATTAATAATTAAAACCTATTGGACATGTATAAAAGAAAATGGCATGTGGAAGATTGGGTGGATGCCGGAACAAGGATAAGCCTTTAATTGCATAGGATTTTTGGTAATCATAAGAGTATCTCCATATATTTTAGGACTTTGGATTTTACACGAAGTTTATCGGCATATTTTATGAGTTTTGCGATATCTTTTTCTTTTGAAGTGGCATAAGTTTTCATAGCTTGATTGATTACCTGAATATCGGCTTTATGACGAACTTTAACAATGTCGCAAAGGGAACGTTCAATATCATAAGCTTTAATTTGATTCCCAGCAGGAGAAGGCAGGGTAATAATACCTAACTCATAAGTTTCTATTGTAGATATCTTAGCTATGATGCCTTGTTTCTTGACGTTACCAGTGTTATAACCAAAAGGGAAAGTCATCGTGTAGCTGATGGGAGTGCGGTCAGTCATGCCGTGAAGATACAAGGCTGTCTCATGTGAAAAGATACCCTTTGAAAAGCGGTACTGGAGAAAATACAATTCATCTTCCCAGGCTTCATTAAGGGCATATATTCCTCTGTCAACCTTGTAAATTTTTCCGGATTCTACCATATTAGTTAAGCAACGTCTTGGTATACCCGCCTCAGTTACCTGAGTAGAAGTTATTATTCCTTTATTTGATTTTATAATTTTTTGTATATTATTTTTATTATTAGTCACAGTAATGCACCTCCTGTACATCTATGCTAATAATAATATCACAATTTAGCGCGAAAGTACAAACTTTATAAACTTATAGTATTCGCTTTTTATGGGGAATACAAAATAGTTGTAATTTGCTATCCTTTGTAAAAAAGGGAGATGATAGATTTGAATCCAACTGAAATTGGTAATTTTATTTCGCAACTTCGAAAAGATAAAAAAATGACTCAAGCAGAACTTGGTGATAAGCTTGGTGTAACAAATAAGACGGTTTCTCGCTGGGAAAATGGAAATTATTTACCTGATATTTCAACTATGCAATTGCTTTGTGCTGAGTTTGATATAAGTATCAATGAGTTTTTGAAAGGTGAAAGAATTCCTGAGAATGAGTTAAAGAAAATAGCTGATGAAAATATTTTCTTTTCTTTAAAAAGAATAGAAAAATTAAAAAAAGAAAAGAAGATCAGTGATATGTTAGGGGGAGCAGGAACAGGCCTATTAGTTTCAACCCTATATTCTCCAGATTCAATAAAGAAAAGCATTACATTTGTAGTAGGTGTAATTATGATATTAGTAAGTTGGTATTTAAAATCAAAAATGGATAATTATTTTTTGAGAAAGTAGCTAAAAAATATGGGGTAATTAGTATAAAATTATTTGGTTCTTCAATAAGAAATGAAGATACACCATCTAGTGATATTGACTTATTTGTAGATTTTGAAGACAACAGTTCATTATTTGATCTTATTGGCTTTAAAAATGAGCTGGAAGAGCTTTTAGGAAAATCAGTTGATGTTGTTACTGTGAAAGGAGTACATCCTTTAATGAAAGAACAGATTGAAACTGAGGCTGTGAAGATATGAATGTAGAAATTAATGGATGTCTAGGTAGCATTTTTGTTCTTGAGGCATAATTTTTAAACATATACTTTAATTTTACGACCAACATGTCAAGATAAATTAGAAAAAACTTGACACAAATTGTATAAAAATATAAGCTAAAAGTACAAAGGTGGTGGAGATAATGAGTTATTCCAGTAAAGTGGTTGAAAATGTAAAAAAACATCCTGAATTAACAATTATAGACGCACAAAAATTATATATTGAAAAATTTCAAAATATTTCGGAACAAGCTTTTTATAAGGCTGTTTCCAGAATGGCAAAAAATGGTGAAATTGAAAGAATAAGTAAAGGAATATATTGTATTCCTAAAAAGGGAAGATTTGGAACAATTGTTTCAGGGGATAAAGACATTCTGGATCATTATCTTGGAGTAAATAGAAATAAAGGTATTGTTGTTGGCTACAGCATGTATAATCGCAGCGGATTAACTACACAAATATCTAAAGTAATTGAAGTTTATTCAAATAATCTTACTCAAGATAGGAAAAAGATTAATAATGTGCTAATTAATAGAGTAGATATAAAATTTGACCACCCAACAATCAAAACCATTGAACTTTTAGAAGTCTTAGAAAATCATAAAAAGATTCAAGATTTAAACAAAAAAATACTAAAAAAATTTATTGAAAAAAACATAAATTTTTATGATGAAAATATTTTGAGAAAAGTACTTCAATCTATTAGATATAAAAAAAGTACAATTGCTTCTCTCAGAAATGTATTAAATTTTTATAATATAGAAAATAATTTAAACCAATATCTTAGAGGAACTTCAAAGTACGATGCTTTGAAAATGGAGGATTTACATGATTTTACATCATAACACTTCTGAATTTGAAGAATTGATAAATCTGGTAAGTAAAAAAAATAATATTCCTGCAGATGCTGTAAGAAAAGATTACTATATTACTTTGATTATGAAAAATTTAGCTGATAGTGAATATGTTGAAAGTATTATTTTTAAGGGCGGTACCTCTTTGAGCAAATGTTATCCTGGTTCAATTGAAAGATTTTCAGAAGATATTGATTTAACATATGTGCCAGAAAGCGATATGTCAAATAAACAAATTAGCAATAAGCTTAAATCTGTTGAGAAGATTCTTATAACAAATGGGTTATCAGAAAAAATAAAAGAAGAGAGAAATGATAGAAATAAAAGTAGTTTTGTTTGGTTTAATGCAGAAAATAAAGATATTGAAAAAATTAAACTAGAGATTGGTTCAAGTGTTAGGCCACACCCATACAGTAAAATGAAACTATCATCATATATTCATCAACACTTAATTGATATTGAAGATTTTAATGCAATTGAGGAATTTCAGCTTACAGAAATCCAAGTTAATGTACTGCACATTGAGAGAACGTTTATTGATAAAATAATGTCAGTAAAACGTCATGCAATTTGCGGTACTTTACCTGGAAAAGTAAGACATATTTATGATGTTGTTAGGCTGTATAAGATGTCTGAAATTCAAAGCTTTCTCCAGAATGAAAAAGTTTTAAAAGAAATTGTTGAAATTACAAAAAGAACGGATTCATTTTATTTAAAAAAAAGGAATATCCCAGAGAATTATAATCCAATAGGAAGTTATAATTTTGAATCCTGGGAATATAGATTTAACAATGAAATAAAAATATCTTATGAATCTCTTCATAAGGTATTGCTTTACACAAATGAAATGCAAAGTTTTGATGAGGCAGTAAAAACATTTAGAGATATAAATATAATTTTCAAAAATATTGAAGAGTAAATTTATAATCTAATATACTAGGTTCTCCGGGATTTTTCCTGGAGAACCTTCTTATTTCCCCTAATATCTTTTCAATTTCTTCTCAATTTCCTTCGAATTCCCCTTAAAACAATCAAACTCACCCAGCTTTTCCCACCAATACGTCATTTAATCTTTTTTCTATATCCCTGTATTATCAGGGCATAGAAAGGAGGTGACCCAAATGCCAGTAATAGTTAATCCAATGGATACAAAAATGGTTCTTGCTTTTCAAACAGGAACCAAGGAAGATGGCAACCCTATTATCACAAAGAAAACATATTCAAAAGTGAAATCGGATGCAACTAATGAAGATTTTTATGAAGTTGCAGCAGCCATTGCCGGTCTTCAGGTAAATCCTGTAGAAGACATTTACAGAGATGACCTAATGACAATCGAAGCAGCGTAGTAACAAACAGCAATTAAAAAAATTATAAGGAGGAAATTAGAATGGAAACAAAGGTACTAGAGTTAATATTTATTAATGCAGGGGGAAAGAAAGTTACCTTCACCCTGGATGACCCAAGGGAAGATCTTACAGAAGTGGAAGTAAGAGGGGTTATGGAAAATATTATAACTAAGAATGTTTTTAACAGTAATGCTGGTGATTTAGCTGCAGTAAGTGGAGCAAGAGTTATTAGCAGACAAGTTTCAGCAATTTATGAAGCAGAATAAAATATTAAAAAAATGAGGGAATCTGAAAAGATTCCCTTTCTTATAAATTTTTTTAAATATTTAAGGATTTTTTATTTCTATTAAGAAGCATATAGAGTGGGGAGATATTTTCGCCCAAATACATAGCACCATCACAATAAAAAAAGGAGATGAAACAAATATGCAAAAAGTAGTTACACTAGAAAACATATCAGGAATCGAAGCAATTATGCCAGAAAGAGATGAAAATGGTGGTAATTTTACTAAAATTTCTCTTGAAACCGGTTTAGAGTGGGTTGAACTAATTCGATGCAGTACTTATATAAAGAATGTTGCTAAAATTATGTCATTTGATATGCCAGCATGGAAATTAAATGCTTCTCAAATATTAAGTAAGAATTATGGCATTCCTTTACCAGTACATCCTGGAGTTGTATTAGTTCCTGTAAAAGTAAGATCATCAGCATATAAAGATGAAGGTAGTTATGGATATATTAATTTAATGAAATTGGAAGGAGTAGAAATTGTTGATAAAAAAATAACCAGACTGTTTTTCGTCAGTGGTTTAGAAATAGATGTAATGAGTAGCTATAATGCTGTAGATATTCTTCTAACCCAGGCAAGATGTTGTTTTGATATTCAATTTAAAGGATTTAAAGAGTGTTTAAAGAAAAAGAAGAAATGGAAATATGCGTGAAAAGAATAAAATATGAGAATGATGAACTCCCAGAAGACAATAAAAAGTCTTCTGGGAGTTTTTTTGTTATTAATATGATAAAATATAGGTTGTGAAAATAATTTTTATTGTCCTGATTTTCGGACAGGTGTTATGTTAGAATTATAATAGATTGGAGTATATGCTTATGAGTAATGTGGTTGGGTCGACTGAACAAATGATTGAAAAAATAAATGAAGTATTGAAAACAAAAAAAGATGCGGTTGTTAATATTGTTAATGATAAACTGACTATCTCTGTTTTTGCGATGCTTGAATTAAATCTAAATAATGTTAAAGAAATTAATTTTGTAATAAGAGATAGAAAATTTGTTCCTGAAAAATCAGAAATTTCTCATGAGTTTGAAATTACTCCAAATGACATACTATATAATTCCTATGATATTGTAGAAAAAAACAAATTACGCCATTTTGCCAAAGCAAAAGCAATGCATGATTTTATTGAAAAAAATGTAAGTATTAGAAAAGTAAACTCCAATGTAAAAATAGGTGGGAATATTTTAATTATTGACAATGATTTTATGATACAAGGTTCCTCCTCCCTTGAATTAAGTGAAAAAAGAGGGAAAACAAAGTTAAAAAGTATAAATTTTGACACAATGTTAAGTGGTACTTCCGATAAAGAACAAATTTTAATGGGTTTAGATAAATTTAACCAAATCTGGTTTAATGATCAGATTTCCTCTAATTATAAAAATGAGTTACTAGAAAGTCTTGCCTTCGTTTATAAAGAACATTCCCCAGAATTTTTATATTATTTCACCCTTAACGAATTATTTGGCTATCAACTTGATACAGGTGTTGAAAGATTTGAAAGAGATAGTGATAGATTCAAAAAAACAAAAATTTGGAATTCACTATATGATTTCCAAAAAGATTGTGTAGTGTCTGCAATTCAAAAATTACATAAGTATGGTGGCTGTATTATAGCCGATTCAGTTGGACTTGGTAAAACCTTTGAAGCCTTAGCAATTATAAAATATTTTGAAATAAAAATGGATAATGTTTTGGTATTAACTCCAGCAAAACTTTATGATAACTGGAATTCATTCAGAGGGAACTATAAAGATAGCTTTTTAAATGAAATATTTAATTATAAGATTATGTTTCATACGGATTTATCAAGATATAAAGGTCTTTCTAAGTCAGGACAGGATTTAAAAAGATTTGATTGGGGCAACTATGATTTAGTAGTAATAGATGAATCCCATAATTTTAGAAACCGTAACGACCGTTATGATGAATTCGACCAGCTAATAATGAACAGATATACTCGTCTTCTGCAGGATGTTGTAAAAAAAGGGAAGAATAATACTAAACTTTTATTACTTTCTGCTACTCCAGTAAATAATAGTTTAGTAGATTTAAAAAACCAAATTAGCATTATTACTTCAGATACAGATTCCGCTTTTGAAGATCATGGCATTTCAAGTGTCGAGAATCTCCTGCGCAGGTCAACGGCTTCTATTAATTATTGGGAGAAAATTGATGGTCACAACAAAAATGAGCTATTAGATAGCCTTCCTTCTGATTTTTATAAACTTTTAGAAATGATTACTATTTCCAGAAGCAGGAAACATATTACAAGTTATTATGGAAATAGCGAGGTTGGAAAATTTCCAGAAAAAAACAAACCAGAAACCTATTATCCGGAAATTGATAGTGATAAGGAATTATTAGAATTTAATGCTGCAAATGAATTATTAGAAGTATTAAATTTATCCGTATATACCCCAACAAAATACATAAAAAGCGAATACCAAAAAATTTATATTGAAAAATATAATCTTAAGGGTAAAAGAGGGGGAAATATGGATTTCCAAACCCAGTCAAAAGGGATGATTGTCTTACATCGCTTTAACCTTTATAAAAGATTGGAAAGCTCTGTTTATTCCTTTGCTGAAACTCTAAAAAGATTGATAGAAAAAATTGATAGAACAATGGAAGTTTTAGAAAGAGGAGGATCTTTAGACGAAGAGATAGGTATTGAAAATGAAGATGAAACCTATTTAGAAGGAAAATATGAAATTGACGTAAAACATCTTCATATAATGGACTTTCTTAATGATTTAGCGGGAGACCGACTTATTATTAATAAAATTTTTAATGAAGCAAAGACAATATTGGAAAACAATAGGGATAATAAAATTAAAGAACTTCAAAATATTATTATTAGAAAAGTAATGAATGCCCCTTATAATCCTGGGAATAGAAAAATTTTAATATTTACAGCTTTTTCAGATACTGCAGACTATTTATATGGTCAAATTTCCGGTGAATTATTAAAGCATAATTTATATACAGCTTGTGTTACTGGCAAAGGTTTAAAAACCACTAATAAAAAAATTGATTTAGATTTTAATTCAGTTTTGTGTGCTTTTTCTCCCAAATCAAAAATGAAAAAAGAAATTCCTCATAATGAACAAATTGACATTATTATTGGTACAGATTGTATCTCTGAAGGTCAAAATTTACAGGATTGTGATACGGTAATCAACTATGATATTCAATGGAACCCAGTATCACTGATTCAAAGATTTGGCCGTATTGATCGTATTGGTAGCGAAAACCAGAGAATCCAGATGATCAATTTCTTCCCTCATATGGACTTGAACGATTACCTGGGTCTTGAACAGAGGGTAAAAGGTAAAATGACAACCTTAAATATTGTCTCAACAGGAGATGAAGATTTCCTGACTCCTGAATTAAATGATTTTAAATTCCGCAGGAAACAATTAGAGAGATTAAAGGATGAAGTTATTGATATTGAAGATGCCAACGAAAACATATCTCTCACGGATCTGAATATGAATGAATACTTGTATGAATTATCCCAATATGTGAATCATAATCCTAATATAAAGAATTTGCCCAGCGGAGTCTATTCTGTTACAGATGGGCAGAAGCAAGGTGTTTTGTTCTGCTTTAAACACAGAAACCTTGATGAGAAGCCAAAATCAGATAGCTCTTTATACCCTTATTATTTAATCTATATTAATAATGAAGGCGAGGTTATATATGGAAATGCCCATGCCAGAGAGGTGCTTAGATATTTCAGATCGATTTGTTATGGGAAAAAAGAGCCGCTGGAACAATACTTTTCTGCATTTTATAAACGAACAAACAACACATTAGAAATGAGTTTTTATTCTAATCTATTAAACAAAGCCATACAATCAATTAAAGGCTCGGAAGAAGAAAAGGCAATTGCTACCATTTTTGATTTTACTGGTTTTAATAATTCTTTTGCTGATGAAACCGTTGATGATTTTGAATTAATTTCCTTCCTGGTGGTGGAGTAATGTTTGGTATAGATCAGAAATATAGCATTAACAAAAAAATTCCAATTAAAGATTTTATCCCCAAGGATAGCAAGCCGCAGGATAAAAGAAAAATAAAAGAAATAATAAAGAAAGTGGTATTAAGCTGGCAACTTACTGGGGAAGAGTTACCTTCAGTTGTTGACGAAATTTATAACTATCAGATTATCCAAATCTTTGATTTTGAGGTCACTGAAATCAAAAAAGCAGGATATATTTCAACCATGTATCAGGAAATTATTAAAGCGCCATGCATTTTACG
The DNA here is from genome assembly GCA_009930175.1 of Clostridia bacterium. Classification (GTDB taxonomy): domain Bacteria; phylum Bacillota; class Peptococcia; order Peptococcales; family SKKY01; genus SKKY01. The sequence goes on along the minus strand of RZYW01000003.1, from coordinate 18,294 downwards.
CATCCATGATTCTTCTCATGAAGTGTATTCTTTTGCCTTAAAAAGATTGAACAAAAATGATTCCACCCAAGTAGTTGTTACAGATTTTTTACTAACAGATCCATTTTCTATAGACTTGCCGGATGTGACCAGAGATACCTTAATGAAAGCCATAACGTATTCTGCGGTTAGAAATAAGCAGAATAAAGTGACTTATTATTTAGAAATCTTCGTTAAAGCCTATCTTCTAAAAAATAGCAAACTATATTCCAAGCTGGAATCCTTTTTGGAAAAACCAATTTGGTATGACGAAAGCAAAGTGCTTCATCTGTATCAACTGGTAAAGGAGTTAGCCAGTCAAAAAGAGAAACTCATAAAAAGTGTAACCACAGCAGAAAAAATGAAGATAAACCAGTTAATCAGTCAAAGTATAAAAGAAATAGATACAATATAATTTTAGGAGGAATAACATATGGAATCTAAAAAAGTGTCTCAGGGGATTAATGATTTTGTTAATGATAATATTCAGGCATTAGCCCAATTATTTCCATCAGTGATAAAGGATGGGCTCGTTGATTTTGAAGCGTTAAAAGAAGAACTAGGGCAGTTTGAAGAAGTGGACAAAGAGAAGTACGAACTTACCTGGTCTGGGAAACAGGGAGCAAAGAAAAAGGCTCAGGAAGATGTTTTTGGTAGAACTTTAAATTATATTGAAGAAGACAGTAAGCATGCTGCAACTACTGAAAACTTATACATAGAAGGGGATAACTTAGAAGTCTTAAAATTGCTAAGGCAAAATTATTACGGAGCAATAAAAATGATATATATTGATCCTCCATATAATACAGGGAATGATTTTGTATATAAAGATAATTTTAAAATGAATGTAAAGGAAAGCGAAATGGCTGAGGGAAATGTTGATGAAGAAGGAAACCCGCTTCAAAGAAATCAGCAGTCATCAAATCGTTTCCATGCCAATTGGTTAAATATGATGTATCCAAGGTTAAAGGTAGCAAAAGATTTACTTACTGATGATGGAGTTATATTCATTAGTATAGATGATAATGAGCAAGCTAATTTAAAAAAAATATGTGATGAGATATTTGGTAGTTATAATTTTATTTCAAACTTTGTTTGGCAAAAAGGAAAAGAAGGTGGTAATGATTCGACAACAATGAGAAGTCATTATGAAAACGTTCTTTTATATTCAAAAACTAATAGTAAAGATTTGAATTTAATAAATCTTGATAAAAAAGATACATCTAGACATATATTAAAAGATAAGGAAAAAAATTTAGTTAAAGGAATTGAAAGAAATGAAAACGAAGGTGAACTATTTCAGTTAATAAATCTTAGCAAACAAAAAGATTATAATGTTAACATACCTTTATTTGATGGAACAATACTAAAATGGAATTCTTATGCTCCTCAAAATACAATAAATAATTGGATAAAAATAGGCAAAATTTTTGTTGGTGAAAAAAAAGTACCCTATGTAAAATCATTTTTGAAAGATGAGCTAAATGGACAAAAGCCATCTAATATTATTGAACAAAAATTTGGAACAACTAAATCGGGATCAATTGAAATTAGAAGCTTTTTTGGTAATAAAGATTTTTTCTCATATCCTAAACCAAGTACTTTAATAAAAAGGTTAATACAGATAGGGAGTCAAACGGATTCTATAATTCTCGACTTCTTCTCGGGCTCTGCAACAACCGCCCATGCTACAATGCAATTAAATGCTGAAGATGGTGGAAACCGTAAATTTATAATGGTGCAGTTGCCTGAAAAAACTGATGAAAATTCAGAAGCATATATAGCAGACTATAAGAATATTTGTGAAATCGGTAAAGAACGTATACGTAGAGCAGGGGATCAAATTAAAACAGAGGTGGAAAAACACAATTCTCAGCTAAAAGAAGGGGATGAACTCAGAACTATTCCTGATATCGGTTTTAAAGTATTCAGAACATCTGATACTAACATTAAATGGAACATGGTAGACAGCCTTGGGCAGATGGATATTGAAAAAATGACTCATACTCCGGATTTGGTAGATTTTAATTTGGAAGCAAATGATATTGATATTGTTTATGAAATTATGCTTCGTCAAAAAGATATTCCTTTATCTGAAAAGATAGAACAATTAACTGAAATTGGAAAAAGAACATATCTATATGGCAGCGCCTATTTAATATGCCTTGAAACAGACATATCTGAAGAATTAGTCAATAGGCTGGCGGCTATTGAGCCTCTGCCGGTTAAATATGTATTCAGAGATTCTGCTTTTAAGGCTGATATTGCATTGAAAGATGAGACTTTCAGAAGACTTAAGACTTTAATTGAAAGAAACTCTGGAGCTTCTAAGAAGACATACACTGTAGAATTTATATAAGGAGGGATCAGTTATGGGAAACAGAATAACCTTCCAGTTTGATGATGATCTGGATTATCAATTAGATGCAATAACTTCTACGGTTGATTTATTTAAAGGATTGCCTCGTCAGGTTGATGGAATCTACCGCCCGAAACATGTTAGAAAAATTGGAGTAGGAGATCCGGTAAGAAATCCTGGGATCAATGAAGGCTCCAGGTTATTGCAAAATCTGAGAGAGATTCAGCTTAGGAATAAATTGTTTGCTGATCATGAATTAGAAAATAAGAATTTTACCATAGAAATGGAAACAGGCACCGGGAAAACCTATGTCTATTTACGGACGATTTTAGAATTATATAAAGAATATGATTTTAAAAAGTTTATGATTGTTGTGCCGAGTATTGCGATCAGAAAAGGTGTTGAAAAATCGATTCAACAATTACAGGATCATTTTAAAAGACTCTATGACGTGGATTTATTAAAGTACAGCTTTATTTATGACAGTAACAATCTAAAAAAGGTGAGCACCAATTTTATTGAAACCAATGATCTTAGTATTTGTGTCATGAACATCCAGGCTTTTAATAAGGATACGAATAAAATACGTACAGAAGATGAATATGGCCAGATTATCTGGGATGACATTAAATATATTAATCCTATTGTCATTATTGACGAGCCCCAAAAAATAGAAGGGCAAAAAGGGAAAAAATCCAAGTCATTGGAAGCCATTGATGACATCGATCCTCTATTTACGCTACGTTATTCTGCTACACATAAGAAACTATATAACCAAATATATAAGCTGGATTCATATGATGCCTATAAAAAAGAACTGGTAAAAAAAATCCAGGTAAAGACGGTAAATGGAGTTGTTGAAAAGGATTTTCCATATATAAAATATCTGTCATTTACTAAAGACTTAAAAGCAAAAATAGAAATATTCTCTCAGGAACAGGGTGGCTCAATTAGAATAAAAAGCTTTGATGTCCGAGGAAATACTTCTTTAGAAGAGATATCTGGTGGATTAGTTCAATACAGAAATATGAGAATTGCCGAAGAACCTCATAAACTACAACCACTACGAATTGCAACGCCTTCGGGTGATATTCTTTTAAGAATGGGTCAAAGCAATAATGGCCTGGATGATAATGACGAAATTCGGGTTCAAATCAGATTGGCGATTCAAAATCATTTTGAAAAACAAATAGCCATTTTAAAAAGCGGAAAACAGATTAAAGGACTTACCTTATTCTTTATTGATGCAGTTAATAAGGTTAGAGATAATGAGCGGCCGGATCGCCGTGGTGAATATCTCCGTATTTTTGATGATGAATATCTGCATGCAATAAAAAAATATGAAAAAAATATTGAAAAATATAAGGAGTATTTTCCTGAGTATAAAGAGGTTTTAAAAATAAGAGAAGGCTATTTTGCTTTAGATAAAAAAAATAATGAGGTAGATATTGAAGACTGGGATGCTACAAAGGATGAGCTAAGTGTTAAAGCTAAATCCCAGGAAGACATTGACAGAGGAATCAGCTTAATTCTTGATAAAAAAGATGAATTAATATCTTTTAGTGAACCATTGGCATTTATTTTTTCTCATTCGGCCTTAAGAGAAGGATGGGATAATCCAAATATTTTCACACTGTGCACTCTTAAAAAAAGCAGTTCAGAAATTGCAAAAAAACAAGAAATTGGCCGTGGGTTAAGACTGCCGGTAGATATAACTGGTAACAGATCTTTAGATGGGACGATTAATGAATTAACCGTCATTGCCAATGACAGTTATGAAAATTTTTCCAGAATGCTGCAGGATGATTTTAATGCAAATATGAATTTCAATAAAGATGAAGTGACGGCTGATATTCTTACAAATTCTCTAGAGGCTGCAGGATTACCTAAAGAAAAGATAACTCCAGAATTAGTTGATGTTTTTAGAAATGAATTATATGCAAAAGGAATTTTAGATAAGAATAATGTGCTTAATAAAAACATCGAAGAAACAACAAAAAGAATTAGTGAAATATATTTTGAAGATAAAACTCTCAATGAACATAAAGAAAAAATTAAAGAAACATTTATAGAACTTATGATTCAAAAAGGAAGTCGCAGGATTGAAATAAAAAATGGAGATATTGACCAATATAAGAATAAAGTGAGAGCCTTTGTCACAGAAGACGAGTTTAAAGATATATACTATGGTCTTTCTGAAAAATTAACAAAGCGCACTCTGTATAAATGTAAAATAGACTCAGAGCAGTTTATTATTGAATGTATAAAAGAAATAAATGAATATATGCAATATTTTAATAATCACAAAAGTGTTAATATTACTACTGCTAAAGCAGGTTTTACCGACGCACAAAAATTTGAATTAGAAAAATTAAAAGAAAAAAATTATGATATGGATTTTGAAAATTCCAATCAAGAAAAAAGTGATTTTGAGATAGCCAATCACATAATGTATCATACTATGCTTCCAAGATTAGCTATTTTTAAAATCATTCAGGGAATTGAAAATAGGAATGCTATGAATTCTCAAGATGTGCTGGATGAAGTTAATAAAAAGATTCTTACTAAACTAAATAATATGAAAGCTGCTAATATATCTTCTTATGAAGTAATTGAAGGGTATGAGCTGGATGCCGGACAGATCTTTTCATTAGATACCATTAGTGAAGAAGACTTTTATGAAGGATGGAGAGTTTTTAAATCTAATCCGAGCCGTAAAAGTGCCATGAATGAATTTTATAAAATGGATAGCAAAGGGGAAAAAGAATTTGCTAAAAAGTTAGAAGATAATGAAAATGTTATTCTGTTCACGAAACTGAAAAAAGGTGGATTTGTTATTGATACTCCATACGGAAATTACTCTCCGGATTGGGCTATTGTTTGCAAAAAAGACGGTCTTGAACAGGGTGCTGTTGGTATTTATTTTATTGTTGAGACAAAGTCAGGGAAGCAGGAAAAGGACCTGACCGAAGTTGAAAAAAATAAAATAAAATGTGGAGAATTACATTTTAAAGCAGTATCCGAATTAGTTAAGTTTGACTGGGTAAACAGTTACGAAGACTTTAGACAAAAATTTGGAGTAAAAGACACTATCTAAGGAGAATTAAAATGGCTGAAATAAAATATGAAATAATAGAAGAAATTGGATGTTTATCAGAATCAGCAAAAGGTTGGGCTAAAGAGCTCAACCTTATCAGTTGGAATGAAAGAGAAGCAAAATATGACATCAGAGACTGGTCGCCAGGGCACGAGAAAATGGGAAAAGGAATCACTTTGAGTAAAGAGGAAATAATAAAGCTCAGAGATTTGTTGAATGAGATGGAGTTGTAAAAAAAGTCAAAGAAGGTGATAACTATTCTATCAAATAAAAATAAAGTTATCTTAGCAATATTGGTAGTCATATTCCCAATTATTGTTGGAATTATGACGACCATGGGGATAGAATTTTTTTCAGTGGAAACTAGTAATGACTGGATTGGGTTCTTTGCCAGTTATTTTGGATCTATTATTGGTGGAGTAATTTTATTAATAGAAAGCATAATCTATTTAAAAAAAAATTGATTTAAATGACTCAATAAATTTAAGAATAAATAAAATATTTACATAATAAAAAGATTTCGTAATTTTGAAACATTTATATAGTTACAGATCATATTACTTATCTAAACTCATAAACTTTTAATACAGATAAGTTTTTCTAAAATGTATTTTAATTTCTTTAAATCGAAAATGGACATAAGTTTATAAAAACTTCAAATAATATAATATTTTTTTGTTGAAAAGTTTAAGGTAAATGAAGGGCGGAATATATTCATGTCAAAAAGTAGGCGAGCAAATGCTGTATTGTTTGGATTTGATTTTCAGGTAAATGCTGCTATTGTACTTATGCTTGAAAATATTGAGGACATAATATCTTTGCGTTTAGAGGGCAACTATGAAGATATAGAATTAGAATTAGAGAATGGTCAACATATCTTAGCTCAGGCAAAAGCAGTTGAAGAAAGCAGTTCGGATTTTCGGAATGTCAGAAAAAATCTTAAAAATTCTCTCATTTCCTTATCGGAAGGCAATCAAAAAGTTAAAGCTCAGAAGTTAATATTAATCACTAATTCCCCTAATCCTTTAAATGAAGATGAATCAAGGAGCGTATTTTTAGGAGCTGCACATCGTGACTTTTCCTCATTGCCAAATTCTTCAAAAAAAATAATTGAGGGTTGTTTAAATGGAATAAGCCAACCATTGGACTTAGATAAATTTATGATTCAAGTATTGCCATTTGAAACTGATAATGATTTAGAAAGATATAAAATTGTTAAGCAAGTAGTAGATGATTTTATTGGTGATTTAAATATTAATTATTATGGATTAGGAAAGAAATTATTAAATATTTGGCATGAAGACATTTTTAAAAATGGGACAAAGAAGAATGTAGCTTTTCGATTGAAGAAAAAGGATGTAGTTTGGCCTATAATTGTTATTGTTACTGATATTGAGCATTGTGGTAGACTTTTTACAGAAGAATTCGATTCAAGTGCTTATGATGAAATTATTCACAGATATAAGAGTACGATAGATTCCTCGTGTGAGCGTTGCGAATTCTTTATTAAAGTACTTTGCGACTATAATGTATACCAAACTAGAAAGAAACTTGATGAAAAGTGCATAGAATTTGCGAAAAATAGATGGAAAGATTATCTTTCGGAATTTGATCTGCCTACTATTGATGAAGAAAGTAAAAAAGGGTTGGTTCAGATTATTCTTTACAGTATTGTTAGAAACAGGATTACAATTGATAAAATTAAAAAAGAGGTGAAACTGTGATAATTAAATCGATTAGGCTCAAAGAAGGTTTTGTTGAAAGGAATATTTTATTTTCTGAGGGTGTTAATTTAATTCACAGTACAAAAAATTCTCGCGGAAAAACTACCCTTCTTCGTTTTATTCTTTACGCATTAGGTTATAAAATCCCTAATACAAAGAAAATTAAGTTCAATAATTGTGAAGTTGAGTTGTTAATAGAGAGTGAAACAATTGGAAAGATAACTTTTGTTCGTTGTAGCGATTTCGCTGTAGAAGTAACTATAGGTTCAAAAAAACAAACTTTTGTGCTCCCTGAGCAGCAAAATGAACTACATAAGATTATATATGGAACAGAAAATATTGATATTATAAGAAATATTCTAGGAGTTTTTTATCTAGACCAAGAAAAGGGATGGACTTTACTTAATCGAGGCATTGTAATTGGTAGTATTCATTTTAATATTGAAGAATTAATTCGAGGTCTTTCTGGAAGAGACTGTTCGGAGTTAATTCGAGCACAAGAAAGATTATCCAGGGAATTTACAAAATATCGTAATATGTTTAGCATTGCACAGTATAAGGAAAGTTTAGATGTTGAAGAAATTGTAACTGATAGTTATGAAGAAAATTCTGAGGTCGTAATTAATCAATTTTTATTACACAAAAAAAGGTTGAAAGAAGAATTACGTAGAATTGATAATACTTTAGCTAATAATAAAAATTTTATACAATTCGTTACTGAAATGAAGTTACTAGTTAAATCCCCTGATGGAATGATTTTTCCTGTAACTCAAAATAATATTGTTGGATTAAATGATGCAATTGAGCTATTGATTACAAAGAGAAAATTTGTTTCTTCTGAATTAGGGATTATTAATTCTAAACTTGATAAACTTGAGAAGGAAAAAGATAATGAAAAAGAACAGTTAGAATTTTACAAGTCAGCTAGTCTTATAGAAACATTCGACAATAGAATTGCTAGAATGTCTTTAAATCCTTTAATAATTAAGAAAGAAATGAATCGTCTAGAGAAAAAGCTTAAATCTATTAGAAGTGAAATTAGTAATATAACTAAAAGTAATAATAGTGTTGTTTCATCAATATCTAGTAATATAGTGCGATATGCAACAGAGCTTGATTTAGGTGACAAGGATTCAATACCAATATCATATCTTTTCACGTCAAATCTTAAAGAACTTTCTGGTGCAGTTTTGCATAAAACTGCTTTTGCTTTCAGGCTTGCATATATTATTGCAGTTAAAGAAGCCCTTAAAATTAAATTGCCTATAATACTTGATTCTCCGAGCGGAAAAGAAGTAGATCAAGCAAATATTAAACTTATGATGGAAATTATAAAAAGAGATTTTTCAGATCATCAGATTATTATAGCATCAATTTTTAATTATGATTTTGATGAAGTAAATACAATTGAAATTAAGGAATGCTTAATTGAGTAAATAATTATTAAAATAGATGATGATTCTTTGCTGAAAAAAGTTACTTAAGTAAATCTTATTTATATTTACTTTTTTTGGTGAATTGTAAACACCTGCTGTTACATTATTTGAAATTGAAATAAAAAATATATTTAAGGAGATAAATAATGAGTGAAATATTTGTAAGTTATTCTTGGGATACTGATGCTCATCAAGAAAAAGTAATATCTTTAGTTAATTTTCTTAGAAGCAAAGGGCATGAAGCTGAGTGTGATATTGTAAAAATTCAAGAAGAAACGTCAATTAATTTTCAAGAGATGATGGCCTTAGAACTATCAAAATCAAAGAAAGTAATAATTGTACTCTCTAAGGAATATAAAAGAAAAGCTGATTTGTTTTTGGGTGGTGTTGGTATAGAAAGTAGATATATTCTTGATGATATAAATAAAAATAAGAAGAAATATATATTAGTTTCGTTTGAAAAACTAGATCAAAGCTTATTATCAGAAATTGTTCCTAATTTTTTACGAAGTCGTGATATTGTTGACTTGATATCGGATGAGAAAAATGATTATTTTAAATTATTCTCGAAATTGAATGATTTACCTCAGTATCATATTGAAGAAGTAAGTGTTGATAAGCATAAAACATTAACTAAAAAAGTAAAAGATTTTACTTTTATTACTGAAGAAGAAAAGAAAAAGCATCAATCTTTTGATATTGATATGTTTGGACACCCTTCTACATTTTTTGACTATAGATTGAGCAAAGCTTTTCCGGGTACGAGAGGAATACAGTGGTTTGAAGACCCGAAAGTAGCAACAGATCGACTGCAGTTATTGTTGAAAAGTCCTTTAAGAAATAAAAAATTATATGATCCAATTTGGTTTTTTAGAGGAAGTAGTTGCTTATATATTAAAAACTTTGATAGGATTAGCGAAACAAAATGTATTATTGGTATTGATGAATGTTTAATTCAAAAAATTATAGTATATAAGAGCGATATTATTTATAGAAGTTTTGTTTATGTTGAGCTTAAACCTGAAATGCCAACGGGAGTTTATCCCAATATAGATTCTGAATATATAGAGGAAAGATTAAGGAGTAAAGGTTATGCCTATGAAGAGTATGCTGAATTTCAGGGAAAGCCTATATCCAGAGAGGATTATGATGACGATGCAACAGTAGTTGATGGTCAAGTTGTAGATCTTGATTCTAAAGCAAAAATTAGAATGAGATACTTAACACCATATAATTTTATTATTTGTGGCAAGTTCCATCCTTTCAATTCCCCTAATGGTGATATAGAAACAAATAATTGTCTTAATGGAATACTCAATGGGACAGTTTCTTTCGAAAAACTTGTTGAAGCTGCAGAAAATTTGCCAAAAAATAGAAACGAAGAATAGTTTTCAATCTTAACTAATTTTTGGAAAAATATTCAAAAAATTTTAATATTGTACTATTTTAACTATTTTTATAGCTAAATATATTTTAGTTATCTCATACCCAAGGAGCCCTTTACCATGAAAAAAGCTGCAGCATTAAAATACAACCGAAAAGACGGGCAAGGTGCACCCAGGGTCGTTGCCCTGGGTAAAGGTAATGTTGCGAAAAAAATTATTGAAAAGGCCCAGGAAAATGGTATTCCTTTATATGAAGATCCAGTAGTAGTAGAAAAGCTTATTGAACTTGACATTAACCAGGAAATCCCTGAAGATCTATATCAGACTGTAGCGGAAATCCTTGCATATATTTACAAACTAACTCAAAAATAGGAGGGTGTTTAAAATTTTAAACATTGTACTTTTAGAACCGGAAATACCAGCAAATACTGGAAACATTGGCAGAACCTGTGTAATTACAGGTTCTAAATTGCATTTAATCAGACCTTTAGGTTTCCAGATTGATGATAAAAGCATAAAAAGGGCAGGAATGGACTACTGGAACAGTATTGATTTATATGTATGGGATTCCTGGGATCAATTCATTAAAGAAAATGCTAATAAACGACTATTCTTTGCAACCACCAAAACAGAAAACAAGTATTCAGATATGACTTATCAGGAAAATGACTTTTTTATTTTCGGCCCGGAGAGCAGAGGGATTCCTGTAAGCATCCTTAAAGAAAACCCTGATACCTGCATAACAATTCCCATGAAACATCATCCCCAGGCAAGAAGCCTGAACCTTTCTAATTCAGTTTCTGTAGTACTTTATGAAGCTTTAAGGCAACTGGATTTTAAAGGACTATAAATTAATACTATGAATTTCCACTGATTTTGTATAAAATATATATGTTATGCGTCCGTAGCTCAGTGGATAGAGTGCTGGCCTCCGGAGCCAGTTGCGCAGGTTCGATTCCTGCCGGGCGCACCAATGATTTTAAGGAGGAATAAAATTATGAAAAGTATGATCAAGGACATTAATTTAGCTCCAGCAGGTCATAATAAGATAAACTGGGCAAAAGCCCATATGCCTGTAATGAACTTACTGGAAAAGGAATTTACAGCAAAACAGCCCTTTAAAGGCTTAAGAGTAGTAATTTGTCTTCATCTTGAAGCAAAAACAGCCTACATGGCTCAGGTTATAAAAAGCGGCGGTGCAGATGTTTGTGTTTGCGCCAGCAACCCTCTTTCAACTCAGGATGATGTAGTAGCAGCACTTGTTGACAGTGGAATTTTGGCATTCGCAGTACACGGAGCATCAGATGAGCTTTATCATGAGCATCTAGAGAATGCAATTAAATTCAAACCAAACTTATTAATCGATGACGGTGGAGATGTTACAGCACTTCTTCATTCTAAATTTAAAGAGTATCTACCAGAATTAATTGGTGGCAACGAAGAAACTACAACAGGAATTGTAAGACTTAAAGCTTTAGAAGCTAACAAAGTTCTTGAAAAACCAATGATTGCAGTTAACGATGCTTACTGTAAATACCTTTTTGATAACAGATACGGCACTGGCCAGTCTGTATGGGACGGCATTAACAGAACAACTAACCTGGTTATTGCAGGTAAGACTGCAGTAGTTGCCGGCTATGGCTGGTGTGGTAAAGGTGTAGCAATGAGAGCCAAAGGCCTTGGCGCAAAGGTTGTAGTAACTGAAATCGACCCTATTAAAGCAGCAGAAGCCTGGATGGATGGCTTTGAAGTTAAAACAATGACAGAAGCAGCTAAAGTTGGAGATGTTTTTGTTACTGTAACAGGAAACAAAAATGTAATTGACAAAGAACATCTTGAAGTTATTAAAGATGGTGCAATTTTAAGTAATGCAGGACACTTTGATATTGAAGTATCAAAACCAGCTCTGGATGAACTAAGCACATCTAAAAAGACAGTAAGAAACAATATTGAAGAATATGCTTTTAAAGATGGCCGTAAGGTATACTTGCTTGGAGAAGGCAGGCTTGTTAACTTAGCTTGTGGTGACGGACACCCTGCAGAAATTATGGATATGACTTTTGCTTTACAGTCACTGTCTCTGGAGTACCTTGCAGAAAACAGAAGTTTACCAGCTAAGGTTTACAATGTACCCGAAGAAATTGACAGAAGAGTAGCCGAGCTTATGCTTGACTCTTTAGGATTAAAAATAGATAAACTAACAGCTGAACAGGAAGAATATCTTTCAAGCTGGCAGCTTTAAGCAAATAGCCCACCGAAAGGTGGGTTTTTTTGGAGGTAAACTTGAGTACTTCATCAGAACAGTTACTAAACATAGAGTCTCCTGATGTATTTTTTTCAGAAGATGGTTTATTAAAAAAAGAAAAAGCGGATTTTCAGCTAAGGGTTCAACAAAAGGAAATGGCAGAAAAAGTATTTGAAGCTTTTTCCAAGGGGCAGCATCTTTTTGCAGAAGCAGGAACAGGTACAGGTAAATCCTATGCCTATCTTTACCCTGCAATAATTCAGGCAATGCTCCATGCTGAAAGAGTGGTTATTTCAACCCAGACAATAGCCCTTCAGGAACAGGTGTATCTAAAAGATCTTCCCTACCTTGAAAAGATTCTTGGACTTTCCCTTAAGAAAGCAATTGCCAAGGGGAGAGGGAACTACCTATGCCTGAGAAAAGCTTTAATGAAAAGAAATGAAGAAAATATGGAAGATACAGAAAAGGAATTCTTCGATAAAATTAAAGAGTGGACTGACAAGAAAACAGATGGTGACAGGGAAGAGTTAAGCCTTACATACAAAGAACGCTTTTTATGGCAAAAGGTTGCAGCAAGTTCTGAAGACTGCTTTGGCCCCGCCTGCCATAAATATAAGGAATGTTATTACTTCAAACAAAAAAGAAAAGTAGAAAAAAGTTCAATTATTGTAACAAATCATTCCTTGTTAATCAGAGATTTAAAAATGAACAGTAAACTATTACCGGAATATAATTACCTGGTTTTAGATGAAGGACACAACTTTTCTGACGAGTTTATTAATCAGTACACAAATGAGTACGACTTTAAAAAAGAAGGATTCTACATTGATTCCCTTTATAAGAGCAGGAACAGTATCCTTAGAAGGCTGGAGAAAAACTTTTCTGAAAACATTTTTTACAAAGACCTGGCAATCTATATAGACAGCCTGAAGCTTTTGTTGCCGGAACTTGCAGAAAATTTAAAGGATAATGCGGAAGCTTTAAAGGAACATAACACAGGTTATAATCCGGAAAAAAGAATTACTGAAGAATACTTTATCAGCGAAGAGTTTACAGAAATAACAGAGAAAATAAAGTTATTGTTAAAAGCTATCAATAAAGTTTATGAACTTTTTTCAAAAATAACCCAGGTTCTTGAAGAAGAAGATTTCTTTGAGGAAATATTTTTAGAAATTAAAATTGTAATTCAGATATTAACAGAAAAAAGCACCATCCTTACAGAATTTACAAAACCAAACTTTCATACAAATGTTTACTGGAAAAAAGACACGTCTATGTATTCCGCACCTTTAGATGTATCGGAAATTATAAACCGTACACTTTTTGTGCTAAAAAAGTCGGTAGTAGTTACCTCGGCTACACTTACAGTAAATAAAAAGTTTGATTTTATAACAAATTCCTTTGGATTAGATATAGAAGAGCTTTTATTTGTTGAAGCGGGCTCACCTTTTAATTTTAAAGAGCAGGCCAGATGTATGGTAATGAGAGATGAAATATCTTTAAATGATATGATGGAATATATTGCAAACCTGGCGGAAAGATTTAGTGGAGGAAGCATGATTCTATTCACTAATCATGATTTCTTAAGAAAAACCTATTACTATCTTCTTGAAAGGTATCCAGAGAGAATTATTCTGGCTGATGGTATAAGTGGTTCTCGTAGAAATATTCTAAAAGAGTTTCGTGCCTCAGAAAATTCAATACTTTTAGGAGCAGACAGTTACTGGGAAGGAATTGATCTGGAGGGTGATAATTTAAATAATCTGGTAATGACTAAATTACCCTTTTTACCTCCAAACCGTCCAGTAGTAGAAGCAACTTTAGAAAAAATAAGTGAAAAAGGTGGAAACAATTTTTATGATTACAGCGTTCCAAAAGCAGTCATAAAATTCCGCCAGGGATTTGGAAGATTAATCAGAACAGAAAATGATAAAGGGAATTTTTATATTCTTGATAACAGAATAGTAACCAAAAATTATGGTAAAATATTTCTTAATTCCATTCCTGAAATGGACAAATATTTGTTAAAAGTGTTAAACTAGTACAGAAAATTTAGATCTGGAGTGTTTACTATGAAAAATATCAGCATAAAAGCAATGATTCCCAACATGTTAACCGCAGGAAACCTTTGGCTTGGTGTACTGGCAATTATCTCAGCTCTTGAAGGTGATTTTAAAAAGGCCTGTATTTTTGTAATTGTTGCAGCCTTCCTGGATGGAATGGATGGGAAAGCAGCCAGAAAACTAAATGCTTCTTCAGAATTTGGGAAGGAATTAGATTCCCTTTGTGATATGGTTTCCTTTGGTGCAGCCCCTGGAATACTTGCTTACACAATCTTTTTGAATGAATTGGGAGTAGCAGGATTAATTATTTCTATACTTTTTATCACAGCAGGAGCATTCCGACTTGCAAGGTTTAATGTGTTAAACATAACAACTCATTTCATTGGTGTTCCTATAACAATAGCTGGTGGTTTTTTGGCTTTGGTTATGTTAGTTGGCAGTAATTTATCTTCTATAGTAATTGCAGTTTTAACATTAGCTTTATCCTACCTTATGGTAAGCAATATAAAGACACCAAAGTTTTAACAATTTTTTGACAGGAGTTAATTTTAAAATATGAATATCTTAGTTACAAATGATGATGGAATTTATTCTCAGGGCTTAAAAGTATTGGTTGATGAAGCATCTGCTTTTGGAGATGTATATGTGGCAGCTCCAACTGAAGAAAAGAGCGCATGTGGTCACAGCATTACAGTTAGAAGCCCAATAAAAATATATAAAAAATCTTTATATGATCTTGCTGTAGAATCTTATGGAATTGAGGGAACACCAGCAGATTGTGTAAAAATAGCTAAGCAGTTTTTAATTGAAGGAAAAATTGACTTGGTTCTCTCTGGAGTAAACAGAGGAGCAAACCTTGGTACAGATGTAATTTACTCTGGTACTGTAGCCGGGGCAACAGAAGGATATATTAATGGAATAGATGCAATTGCCTTTTCTATTGATGGATCAAATATTACAAGTTATGAGCTGGCAAAAAAAGCAATCAGGGATATAATCAGCGAGAAAATAATTAACAGGCAATCCAATGATCGTGTTCTTTATAATGTTAATATACCAAATATATCTCCGGAAAAACTTCAGGGCTACAAAGATACCAGACTTGGTCAGAGAGTTTATAACAATGAGTTTTTAAAAAGACAGGATCCCTGGGGTAACGATTATTTCTGGCTTGGTGGAGATGTAGTTTCCATACCGGAAAATGATTTAGATTACGATACAGGGGCTGTAAATAATAACTATATTTCAGTTACTCCATTGAACGTAGATCTAACAGACTTCTCTCTTTTAAAAAAATAATTTAAAAAAACATAAAAAAATATAAAAACAGTTTTCTATTAAGTTAGAAAACTGTTTTTTTTGTGTAATAGATTACTATGTTTTTTACGAATTTAAAAAGAGGAGGAACTTATATTGAAAAAGTATGCTGCAGAAAAAATCAAGAATATAGGGATAGTTTCCCATGCCAGGGCCGGTAAAACTTCATTGACAGAATCCCTTTTATTCAGTGCAGGACATTTAACAAGGCTTGGCCGGGTAGATGATGGAACAACAACCACCGACTATCTGCCAGCAGAAACCGCAAGGAAGGTAACAATTAGTACAGCCCTTGCTCCTGTGGAATGGAAAGACTATAAATTTAATTTTATAGACACTCCAGGTTATTCGGATTTTGCCGGTGAAGTTAATGGAGCTCTAAGAGTGGCAGATAACATGTTACTAGTTGTATGTAGTGTGTCTGGTATTGAGGTAAGAACAGAAATTTTATGGGACTATGCAGAAGAACTGCAAAAACCAAGAATGATTTTTATTAACAAGCTTGACAGAGAAAATGCGGATTTTGAACAAAACATTGCAGACTTACAAACTCAGTTCGGTAATAAAGTAGTGCCACTATGGATTCCAATCGGCAAGGAAGATAATTTTTCCGGTGTGGTAGATATTATTAAAAACAAGGCTTATGATTTTACAAATGGATTAAAAGAGATACCTGTTCCAGAAAATATGAAGGATCAGATTGAAGTACATAAAGCTCAGGCAATGGAAAGTATTGCAGAGTGTAATGATGAGCTTTTAATGAAGTATCTTGAAGGAGAAGAGCTAACTCAGGATGAGTTAATGGAAGGTTTGAAAAAAGGAATTAAGGAAGCTTGTTTATTCCCCGTATTCTGTGGGTCAGCATATAAGAACTATGGGCCTGAATTATTCTTAAACTACATTGCAGAAATTATTCCTGGGGCTGCAGATTTTCCTCCTGAAACTGATAAAGATTCCGCTCTTGTATTCAAGAGTATTGCCGATCCTTTTGTAGGTAAAATGAACTTTATAAAGGTTATGGCAGGGTCATTAAAAGCTGGTCAGAATATATATAATTCAACCAAGGAAAAAGAAGAGAAAGTCAGTCATTTTATGGTTATGAGAGGTAAAACCAGCGAAAATATTGATGAAGTATTTGCTGGAGATATTGCTGCAGTTTCTAAGCTTCAGTTTACCGGCACAGGGGACACTCTTTGCTACAAAAACAATGCAGTTGTATTGGAAGGAATTAATTTCCCAGAGCCAGTATTACAATATGCTGTCCTTTCAAAAAATCGCGGTGACGAAGATAAAATTGCTTCCGCAATCAATAAAATCCTTGAAGAAGATCTTTCTCTTAGATATAAAAAGGATCCTGATACTAAAGAAAGTATAATCATTGGTATGGGAGATCTGCATCTTGATATTATTAAAGAAAGACTTAAAAACACATATAATCTAGAAGTTGAGTTAAAAACTCCAAAAGTTCCATATAAAGAGACTATTAGAAACAATGTTAAAGCTCAGGGAAAACATAAAAAACAATCTGGTGGGGCTGGCCAGTATGGTGATGTATGGCTTACCATTGAACCAAATTATGAAGAAAAATTTACTTTTACTGAAAATGTGTTTGGTGGAGCAGTTCCTAAAAACTATTTCCCCGCAGTAGAAAAAGGCGTACAAGAAGCTATGCATCAGGGAATACTTGCTGGTTATCCTGTAATCAACATTAAAGCGACTCTTGTTGATGGTTCTTACCATCCGGTAGACTCTAATGAAATGTCCTTTAAAATGGCAGGAATTTTAGCTTTTAGAAATGCTATGGCAAAAGCTAATGCGGTAATTCTTGAACCAGTTATGGATGTTGCTGTAACAGTTCCAGAAGTGTACATGGGCGATATTATGGGTGATATGAATGGCAGAAGAGGCAGAATTATGGGAATGGAAGCTGTTGGCAAAAACCAAGTTATAAAAGCCAGAGTACCTTTAGCAGAAATGTATAGTTATGCTATTAACTTAAAAGCTATGACTCAGGGAAGAGGAAACTTTACAATGGAATTTGCTGAGTATGAAGAAGTTCCTCCAAGATTGTCTGATGAAATAATTAAAGAAAGTAAAAAAGAAGAAGAAAACTAAAAAAGAGTACAAAAAAAGGACAGGAAAACCTGTCCTTTTTCTATTGGCAGGGGCAGCAGGACTTGAACCCGCAACCAATGGTTTTGGAGACCACTACTCTACCAGTTGAGCTATACCCCTATGAATAACGCAATTGTTATATTATAATAGAATTAATTTTTTGTCAAGGAGCCAATATGATTAATACAATAGATTTGCATATTCATACAAATTATTCAGATGGAACAGATTCTCTGAAAAAAGTACTTGAAATAGCTACTGCTAATGGTTTACAATATATAAGTATCACTGATCATGAGAGTATGGAAGCTTATAAAAACATCAATTTAATGCATAATTATAAATTAAATGTTATACCTGGTGTCGAATTGCATACGTATTATGATAATCAGGAAATCCATTTATTAGGTTATGGTTTGGATTATGATAATTCAGACATATCTTTATATCTTAAAAAACTAAGGTATGAACGTAGTGAAATAGCCTTTGAAACTGTGGATAGAATTAGAAGTTACGGCATTCCCCTAACCTGGGA
>RZYW01000026.1 GCA_009930175.1 Clostridia bacterium | reverse complement strand
TTTCCTGAGAACGGTTAAATAGAGTGTTTGCCTGCTGAATTAATTCATAAATATCTTCTGAATATACGATTTCATTTCCTTCATCATCAATAATGTTCTCTGAGTCATAATTAAACAATCTTTTCAGACCAGCTTCTAAAGTTGCTTCCATAACAATATCATCCCCATAAGCAAGAATAATTTGTTTTACTTCTGGAAGAGCATTGGCATTATCTGATTGAAGGTATAAAGGTTCAACATAGAGAATAGAATCTTTAATTGGTATTACCATTAAATTTCCTCTTACAACTGAAGATCCTTGTCTCTCCCATAGAGTTAATTGAGAGGATATTACTGCATCTTGATCAATTCGCGATTCTATCTGCATAGGTCCGTAGATTAAACGTTGCTTAGGGAAGGTATAAACTACAAGTTTACCGTAGTTTTCTCCATCATTTCTAGCAGCAAACCAGGATACCATATTGTTTTTTTGATATGCAGTATAAGGTTGTACAAGTACAAATTCTACCTCATCGTTACCAGGCAAAGCCATATTAATATAGTATGGTCTTACTGGTGTGACTTCCTGCTGATATTTTTCAGTTGCAATACTCCAGGCGTCTTCTCTGTTGAAAAAAGTTCTGGGGTTATCCATATGGTAGATAGAAAAAATATTTGATTGGATATCAAAAAGTTCTACAGGATACTTCATGTGTTTTCTTATACCTTCGGGCATATCTTCTGCGCTTTTAAAGAGAGAAGGGTATGCTTTGCTGTATGTCATTATTATTGGGTCTTTATCATCATAAATATAAAAGTCAGTAGTTCCGTGGTAGGCATCAATAACAACCTTAACCGAGTTTCTAATGTAGTTATACATAGTATTATCTGAGTATACTGGTTGGGAATAAGGGAAACGGTTACTTGTAGTATAGCCGTCAATTACCCAATATAGTTTTCCTTCATTTATTACAAGGTAAGGGTCACTTTCGTATTTCAAAAATGGTGCAATTTTAGCTACTCTTTCCTGTATATCTCTGTTTATTAATATTTTACTATCACTGCTGACAGCCCCAGAGATAAGAATTTTTGGTGTTCTTTTATCTATACTAAAGGCAATTCTATTTAACAGATTTAATTTTATTCCACCATCTCCAGAATACATTGTTTCAGCATTTTGGTTTTCCATGGGGTAGTTAAATTCTTTTTCTGTTGTATTAACAATGATGTAGTCTTTAGTTAAGTTGCCATAGTATATCTCAGGGGTATCTATTCTTAATTCCTCATATTCTGTTTCAGGAGGAATATTCTTAACAATTAATTTAGGCTGTCCCTGAGGGGTAATTTCATTTACGGGGGAAACTGCAGCACCATATCCATGTGTATATTTTAAATGCTGGTTTATCCAGTTCTTTGCCTGCTCCGGTAGTCTGGTATGGTCAATTTCCCGGGCACTTAAAAATACCTGACGTTGTTCTCCATTTAACAGGTATCTGTCAATTGATATATTAGTAAATTGATAGTAGAGTCTTATACTTTGCAGCTGATTATAGATTGTCTGTGTAGGTCGGAAATCATTTACTCTAATGTTTTTAATAGTATCAACTGAGTTTTCTATATCTGTTGCTGAAAGATTCCAAAGTGCAGGGAAATCCTGTCTTTCAACTTCATCAAGCTTATATGCTTTTTGAGTGTATTTTATGCTTTGCTCAATATAAGATTCTTCTTTGCTTAGCTCATTTGGGCTTACTATAAAGTTTTGAACTCCCATTTCAGCAACTGATCCTATTAATGTAACTGCTATTAGCAGGATAGGACCAATCATTGCTTTTTTAAAGCTTTGTTTTTTAAGTCCTAAGTAAATGAAAATTGCAGATATAAAAGCTGCTGCCATTTTAAGGTAATAAAATTTAAGTCCTATTAAGATATCAGTGTAGCCAGCTCCATAAACGGAACCTCTTGTGGAATAAATAAGCTTAAGAGATTCTACTCTGTAGTTTACAACCATTAATAAGAAAAATATTACTAAGAAGAAACCAAATTTATTAAATAATTGTTCTGGCTGTTTTCTGATTTTTCTGTAATAAAATCCATAGACTAAAGCATTTAAAGCAATTATTGCAATTGAAAAAAACATTAGTGGAGATACAATCATTTCAATTAGAGGTAATGTGAAGAAATAAAAGCTTACATCATTATTAAAGATTGGGTCAGTGTAGTTAAAAGGTTCCTGATTTATAAATAATAATATTTGTTTCCATAAGGGGCCAGTAAATAAGGAACTTATAATAAATGAAAATAATCCAGCAATTATAAATATTTTTGATTTACCTGGTTTTTTTACGGCCATACTTATATCAATAACATCATCATCAATATATGTATCTGGAATACTTTTAATTGTTTTCGTCAAAGTAATTAAAGCGATAAGAAAGGAAAAAAGAAATAAGCCTGCCCCAACTAAAACTTTAAAATAAATGTTTTTTAAGAATACATCCTGATATCCGGTTTCTTTAAACCAGGATAAATCGATCCAAAAATTATTCAGAATTGGCAGTAAAACAAAGAGAATAACAATCAGAAAGGGTAGTAATGTTATTTTTGGTATTTTAAATTCCTGTTTATTAATTTTCATAAATCCTCCATTTAATTATTTATTAATTTAGTATAAATAATTATACATTAATAATGTGAACGAATTATAAAAAATCAAATTTTCTGAAAAAATAATGTTTAAAATCAAATAGATCTGGTTATGTATAGAAAACAAAATTGTACGTAAAATATTTCAAATCTGGGAGGTAGATTAAAATGTTAATCAGAAATTGTTCAGGAGGGGTAGTTTTTTGGGAAGATAATGTTTTGATTTTAAAAAACGAGAAAGGAGAATGGAGTTTTCCAAAGGGAGTTATTAAAAATGAAAGAACACCAAATGAAGTAGCTACAGCCAGAGTAAGATATGAGTCCGGAGTAAAGGCTGAAATTGTTTCTCCAGTTGGTGAAACCAGCTATGAATTTTATTCAACCACAAGAAGAAAGCCTGTATGTAATAGGATTAATTGGTTCGTTATGGAAGCGGAAAAACCAGAGGTTTCTATTAACAAGATGGAGGGCTTTACTGACGGTGGTTTTTATAATTTTGATGATGCATTAGAAATGATTACTTATAGTCAAGACCAGTCTTTATTGAAATATGCTTATAATAAATATAAAGAGTCAACTGAAAGAAAAGCGGAGTTAGTATAGTAAGAAATAAATTTTAAAAGACCTCTGCCAGAAACCCTCTCTCTGGATTTCAGAGGTCTTTATTCTTTTTAATAAAAATTTTCTTTGACATATATTTTGAGCTGAGATATAATAACTTTTGTCAGTAAATCACGGGCGATTAGCTCAGCTGGGAGAGCGCCTGCCTTACAAGCAGGATGTCGGCGGTTCGATCCCGTCATCGCCCACCAATAAGGAGCTGTAGTGTAGCGGTTATCACGTCGGCCTGTCACGCCGAAGATCGCGGGTTCGATTCCCGTCAGCTCCGCCAAGTTTTGCCTCGATAGCTCAGTCGGTAGAGCAGAGGACTGAAAATCCTCGTGTCGGTGGTTCGATTCCGCCTCGAGGCACCATTTTTTTTTTGCGGAAGTGGCTCAGTGGTAGAGCATCGCCTTGCCAAGGCGAGGGTCGCGAGTTCGAATCTCGTCTTCCGCTCCAATGAGATGGCGACATAGCCAAGTGGTAAGGCAGAGGACTGCAACTCCTTCACCCCCGGTTCAAATCCGGGTGTCGCCTCCATAATTTTTACCCCTGCCGGGGTGGCGGAACTGGCAGACGCACAGGACTTAAAATCCTGCGGGAGTTAAATCCCGTACCGGTTCGATTCCGGTCCCCGGCACCATGTATTTACATAATAATTTTAATTTAATATAATTTTTAATGTCATCCCTTGCCGGGGTGGCGGAACTGGCAGACGCACAGGACTTAAAATCCTGCGGGAGTTAAATCCCGTACCGGTTCGATTCCGGTCCCCGGCACCAAAACCTTGCTGTTTTTTCAGCAAGGTTTTTTTAAATTAAATAATAATCTATTAGATTGGGTAAAATATTATAATAACACCTGAAAGGATTTTAATATGAAAAAATTTTTATATTTATTATTAGGGATAGTTTTTATATTTTTAGTTTGTTTAATATTCTGTTTTCCTAAAAACAATTTAAATATTGATAAAAAGGAAGAAATTCAAATAAAAACAATTGATAAACTAGTTAATTTTTCCGGACATAAGTTAGATTTCAATCAGCCAATGGGAATAATTACTTATAGTGAATTGATTTCTATAACAGGGAAAGTTGCCAGGATGGCAGAACTTAATCCAGCAGATGAGGAAGAGTGGTTTGAGCCTTATATAAACTTGGCAAAGACAGAGGGCTGGTTAAACAAGGAATTTTCTAACATTAATGATTTTAACTCTCCTTTAAGCAAAGAAGAAGCCTTAACTTTTTTTATAAATTTCCTTGAAAATACAGGAGAAGATAATTATCCGAAAGATATGAAATTTTACAGAGATAACCAGTTAGATGCGAATGTTGTAAAAGCATATTCTAAAGGTTTAATGATTTTTAATAAGGAGAAGCTATCCTCTTTTCTTACCAAAGGTGAAGCATACGAAATCCTGGACTTAATTATAAATCCTTCAAAAAGAAAAATCCCTTTTCATTTATCTCTAAAAGGTGAAAAATTATTCGAAATAAATAATTACACATATCCTTCTGGAAAGTTCTTTTCAGGAGAGAAAATTTCTGTATCTTTTGATGTAAATAATATAACGAATTTTCAGCAAGATGTTCTTTTACAAGCAGAATTTATTGATCCCCTAGGAAAAGAATACAAAATACCTTCAATTAATAAAAAAATTAACTCAGAAAAAACTGTAAAATATAATGTGGAATGGGAAATCCCAGAAGACATAGTTAGTGGAAACTATAGCATAAGGTTATCTCTTTTCAATAATACAAATGTGAATGATAAAGAAAACAAAGCAGCCTATTCAGAAATTATTAATCAGTTAATGATTTACAATAACCAAGAAGATTTTAAAAATATTAATACAGAAATATGGAGACTTTCAGAACATAAACTTGGCAGGACAGTCTTTATTAAAGAAAACGCTTCTATAACTAATGGCTTTTTAAATTTTAAAATTCCAGAAAATTCATTTGAAAGTTCTGAGTTGCAGTCAGTAAATATGATGGGTTACGGTTCATATGAAATAAAAATGAAAATTCCAGATGCTCCAGGGTCGATTACAGGCTTTTTTATGTATAAAACTCCCGATTACTACCATGAAATAGACATAGAAATTTACAATCAAAAAAGCGGAAATTACTTTTTAACAACTTACGCAGATGGAGACAAACAAAAGGAATTTTTTGGAGTTACTCCTTTTGATCCAACTTTAGATTTTAATACGTACAGATTTGATTATTATCCAGATAAACTGGATTACTATATTAACGATATATTTATTGTAAGGTTTACCGAAGGTTATTCAAAAGAAGAAATGTACCTAATGGTTAATTCCTGGTACCCAAACTGGGTAAAAGGTGGACCAGCAAAGGAAGATAAATATTTTTCTGCAGATTGGATAAGATATTAATAAAAAAAGGGGACAGGAGTTGATTTATATAAAAAAATATTTCTTAAGAACAATTGCATTTTCTTTTTTAATTTTCTTTGTTTCAATTGCAACGTTTTCATATAACTTTAATACTTTACAGGAAATAGTTTTCCCAGATCAGCAGCCATATATAGATGAGAACAATAGAACTTTGATTCCAGTAAGATTTGCAACAGAAAATTTAGGCTGTAAAGTAGATTGGAATAATGAAACAAGAGAAGTAATAATAAAAAAGGATAATGAAGTTATAAAATTAAAAACAGGAAGTAATAAGGATGCTGCGGTTATTATTGAAGGAAGAGTATTTGTCCCTTTAAGATTCTTAAGTGAAACTATGGGTTCAGAAGTAATTTGGGATGAAGAAAACAGGGCAGTTATAATTGACAAAAAAATGATTATCAATTTAAGTTCAAGAGAAAAGCAGATTTATAATATTTCTAATAACTTTAACATTACCGATAATTTTGATTTTTTTAATAACACATTATGGAAAAAAACAAACCATTTTATTGAAAGCACACAAATTAATTCAGATAATGTTTCTGTAGAAGAGGGTTTGCTGAAAATTAAACTTCCTATGAATTTACTTGAAGGTGGAGAAGTTCAAAGCAGAAAAGTCCTTGGTTTTGGTTCATATGAAATAAGAATGAAGCTTCCTGATGTACCATCATCAATTACAGGTTTTTTCCTATATAAATCTCCAGCATTATATAATGAGATAGATATAGAAATATATAATGAAAAAGATAGGGGTTATTTTCTAACAACATACTCTGATGGAAAAAAACAAAATCTCTTTGAAGGAAAATTACCTTTTGATCCTACAAAAGGTTTCCACAATTACCGAATTGACTATAATGAAAATTCTTTAAAGTTTTATGTAGATAATGTTTTAGTAAAAGAATGGACAGAGGGATACACAAATGAAAAAATGTATCTTTTAATTAATACCTGGTATCCAGACTGGCTTGACAAAAAGCCTCCCACAGAAGATTCCTATTTAGAAGTAGAATGGATACGATATTAATATGAGAGGAATGAGTTTATGAAAAAGAAAATATTGTTTCTTATACTGATACTTTTTTTTACACTGCTAGCTTCCAATATTTATGCTCAGGTTTTTCCTTCTCAAAATATAAATGTAATAATAGATAAGTTCAATTTGGTTATTTTCCCTGACCAGAGACCATATATTGATGGAAATAACAGAACATTGGTTCCTGTAAGGTTTATAAGTGAGGAATTAGGAGCAACTGTATTGTGGAATCCAGATATTCGTCAAGTTACTATCATTTACGAAGGAAATACAATAAGGCTGCCTTTAAACAGCAGTAATGCAATTATAAATGATGGTTTTTCAGACAGGCAGTTTGATATGGGTACAAGAGCAGCACTAACTAACGACAGGGTTATGGTTCCATTAAGGTTTGTTACAGAGGCTATGGGAGCTCTGGTAATATGGGATGATCCTTCTAAAACCATTTATGTTGAAAGATTTGTACAAAGAAAACCTAATAGTGATTTAATTGAAACAGTAAAGGCTGCTGACCAAAATATGTATAGCAGAATTTCTGGAAGAGAAGGATTTAAATCCTTGAAGAACTGGGGAAATTTTGAGGGAGCCAGAACTAGCTCCGGGGATTTTACAGACTACATTCTGCCTATTTCAGAAAGAAACTTAAGTGATACATTTTATTTTGAATTTGATACTACTAATAATAGTAATGTTTCCTGGATTAGTATTTATTTTTCAACAGATGATCAGCAGAATAATTTTTATTATTATGATCTTACTCCGGATGTGTTACAAAACAACAAATTTGTTATTATAAATAAAAAACAATTTAAAGTTGGAGGAGGCAGCCCTACTTGGAGTGAAGTGAAAAATTTTAGAATTGCATTTCAATCTAAAAGTGGAAGTTCCTTTAGTATTGATCCAAGAAGGCTTGCTACTTATAATGGACCACCTCCAATGATTACTCTTTGGTTTGATGATGGCTGGGAAGATAACTATAAAAATGCCTTTGAAATTACAACTAGAATTGATCCTACAATAAGAGGAGCGATTGGACTTGTTGGTTCCTTGGTTGGAACAGACAGGTATTTAAAAAAAGACCAGATTTCCAGACTGAAAATGGGAGGGTGGGAATTTGTAAATCATAGTTATACTCATCCAGATTTAACAAAGCTTACAAACGAGGAAATAAAGTTTGAAATAGAAAAAAATTACAGTTTTATTAGTAATTATGACCCTGTTGGTGCTCACCATTTTGTTGTACCTTTTTCAGCTGTTAATGACAGAGTCATTGAAGTAATTAAAGGTAGTTCTATTTCAGCAAGATATAACTGGGGAATAACTGACTCAATACCATTTGATCCTTACAGTCTTGGATATATTGAGGTTACGAATTTTACCAGCTTTGGAACAATAAGGGAAGCTATAGATAAAGCAATAGAAAATAATCAATGGGTAGGGCTGCTTTTCCACAGAATAGAGGATCCCGCAACAGATAGATACTCTTACGGGACCCAGGAATTTGAGCAATTGATTTATTATTTAAGTTTTAGAAAGAATGATATTCAGGTTGTTACTCCAAGTGAGGCTTTTAGATTATCGGGCATACCTCTTGGCTTAAGACCCTAATTTACAATGTATGAATCTTTAACATTTTTAATTACTGGAGCATATCATCTGAAGTAGAAGTGGTATTGGGGAGGTATTCCAGGTAAATAACTCATGGTTCTTTGAATATTTACACTTCCAGTTAACCAATAAGGTAAAAGAGCAGGGAGTTGATCTATAAAATCTCCTGAGAAGTAAATTCTCTTTGCTTTACTTGGTTCCTCTAAATAAATAAATGCCGGGATCAGAGGCTCAATGCCTCTGATTTTTAATTTTTCCAAAGCTTCTTCTTTAAGAGGAAACTCATAATCTGCCAGTATTTTTGCATTATTATTTGTTACGGTTAAAACTTCAACCCAATAAAGATAAGGAACCTTTGAAACTACTTTATCCGTTAGCTGATGATCTTCATCTCGGGTAATTACCATAGGATATTGTTGTTTGAAGTCTTCATCTTGAAAAATCAAGAGGTCTCCATACCATCCGGCACGACTGGAGTCTTCTCTTACTACAACCAAGCCAGGCCCCTTAAGGTCCAGCTCTCCTCCATAGATTCTTGTATAAAGTAATTTAACCCAATAGGCAACTTCCTCAAGATCTTCATAGTATCTTACAAGCCAGCCTTCATATTTCACTCCGAAAAGATCTTGCAGAGCCTGAGAGGATTCAGGATAAATATATGTTGGGTAACCAAATACGTTATGTTCACCAACTATAGTATTTTCCGGGTTTCGGGCAAAGTCATTTATTACTTTTATTTCATTTTCATCAAATCCACCAAAAAGCAAGTCAATGTCTATTAATTCGAAGGGTAACCTTTCTTCATAATCTATTAAACCTTCTTCGTAGTCATAAATTCCGTAAGCGTCGGCAAGATAAAGTAATTTAGCATCACCTATAGATTCTTTGGTTAGTTTTTCTTTTCTTTGGTTGTCTAAAGGATGATACCCACTATAATCTTTTGAGAAATCCCGGTAATTACCCTGGCTGTCAGTAAATTTCCAATGTTTTGAGAGGTAAAAAAGTTCCCGGTGTTCTCTGTAATTAACTGGTTCAGGGACAGTTTTGTCGTGAACATGGAGAGGCAGGTATTCTTTAGGAAGAATAAACCAGATGCCAATATAAACAAGAAGGATAATCAGAAATATTATAAATATATGAAGTCTTCGCATTTGTTTTGCCTCCCGGATGATTTAATTTATAGTTAAAAAATATTCTTTTAATATATTGTAGCTTGTTTTTAACCTGTAACGATAGGATGGTTCTTCCCAATGTTCCCACATATATAATTCTTGTTTATTTTGGAAATATTGTTTATCCCCGTTTGACCATTTTAAATAGAATAGAAAACCATCAGTTTCAGCTGTACGAAGGCGTTCCCAGTCATCCATACTTTCAGCATCTTCAATACTGTAGTCAGGAGTTTCTTCTGCACATTTAGGATAAGCGGTGAGGAAATTAGCTGAATCAGGATCCTTTAAGTACTTTGTTTCATCATAAGCAACGGTTCCCTTTGATGGATCAGTTACGCCCAAAAGCATCCATGGTAATCTAACTACAATTTTTTCAGATGTTTCATCATAATACCAGTGGGCAAGGGAGTTATAGTTTTCTTTAAAGGGATCAAATTCTCCATAATTTAGTATACTTTGATTACTTTTTATTTCTGGGAATCTTCTTTTATCCAGGGTAAATCTTTCCCTGTTAACTACAGGATTTATATCTTCAAAAATACCTTTATCAGAACTTTTGCTGTAGTAAGAAAATTTTCCTCGGTTATAGGAGGGTATGACTTGTAACTTAGCATCATCTTTTGATTTTATTTTTAAGAGAAACTCTACTCCACTAGGAAGAGTGGGGGAGTCTTTTAAAGGAAATTTTGATTCTCCTTTATCCCGGTAAATTGTATCAATGCCAAGGTTTAAATCAAATTTATCCCAGTTAATATCAGGTACATCAATAGAAAGATAAAGAAATGCTTCATCAACATCAACTTCAATTGAATCAATTGTTTTATAGGAAGCGCCTGTAAATTTTACATGGTCTGGTTCAACAGATAAAATACCATAATTTTGTTCCGGATCCATAGCATTTTTCCAAAGAACATGTCTTTCCCAAGGTGACATATATGGTTCTGTATTCCATGTCTTTTTTGCCCACTCGTCAGCCCAGGAGAATATTATACTTCCCCCGTAACCCATATCTAAAATACCATCAACCATTCTTATTATTTTAGGACCCTGATCATCTTCGGAAATTCCACCATGATGAAATCCATCTGGATTTATGTGTGCTGTGTTTAGGGAAGTTGATATTCCAAATTCTGCAACTATAGCAGGATAAGGAGGGTGGATTTCCATAAAATTTTTCAAATAGCCAAGGTATTTAAAGCTTCCATCTTCATCAGCTACATCTGAAAATCCTGGTTCATTATTCATGAAATCTGGATAGTTAGGATATATATGGTAAGCTCCAAAAAAGCCTGCTATGTTTTCAGGTCCTTTGTAGAATCTGTCTGGATTTATTTCTTCCCGATCATTATAAGCTGGAATTGCACTAATATCTTTTGGCTCTTGTTCTGTTGGGTGATCTAAAGGATCTAAAGTTGGCCAGCTTACAAAGCCAACAGGATATTGCCATGAATATGCCATTTGAGAATATCCCTGGGCAAAATCACATAATTCCGCAAGCCAAACTTCTGTTGGAGTTCCAGTGTCTATTTTTACATAGTTTCCTGAAAATGAAGTAAAATCTGGACTTTTTGAGTTAGTGCTTTCAACTTCTTCTGGTTCAAACTCTCTTCCTATAAGAATTCCTAAAATATAAGGACTTACATCTGCAGAATAGTTTCCATAAGCTCTAAAAGCTCTCCCTGGTTCCTGGAGATTTCCGTGAAGAGCATCGATTACTCTTTCTACTTCTCTTTTATAGTTGGTTTTATAAGTGCTGTTATGAAAATTACATCCGGGAACAAAATCATCCGGCCATATTTCCTGTATTACTTTTATTGTGGGATTTTCTGGGTTTTCATTATACTCTTTTAATATTTGATAAAAAGCAGGATCAAAGAGAGTATACAGACGTATTGTGTTTAAGTTCATTTCTCCTATTTCTTTGAGCCAGGAATAATATAATTCCCGATCTGCTGGGAACTCAGTGAACCATCTTCCCGGAGTTGAACTACCAATGTTGGTACCTTTTATAAAGATTTTTTCCCAGGTCCCATTATTATATACTTCAAAATATTTTCCTTCTGTCCTTGAAGTCATTGAAATACTGTCAACCATTGCTACAGAGGGAGTCCTGACAGGAGTTATTTCAGTTTTTGCAGTAAAAAATCTAAATAGTAGTATTCCGGAGTATATAAGAATAGCAATGAATAAAATGTAAAAAAGAAATTTGATTATTTTTCTCATGTTATACACCTCTTCTCCGGATAGTACCCCAACCTCTTCTTGTACGGAATAACCAGCTAAAAATACCTTCAAGTCTCCAAAGTGTATTTATTTGCCGGAAACCTAAATTTTCAAGAAGAGCAGCAAATAAAAGATAAAAAATGCTCATTGCCCGAGGGTATACTTTAAAGGAAATTTCTTCAAGAATAATTGTGATAATTGATATAAATAAACTGAAACCTACAGATAAAATTAGAAAAGCAACTAATGCTTCGGTAGATATAATTCCTAGATAATAACCAAGTAAGAAAAAAATATAACCGGAGAATTCAATTACCGGGCCAAACCATTCAAAAAACAATGTAATTGGAAAAGATATCCAACCAACAGTTCCACCTTTAGGATGAAGAAGTAAATCAATATTTTTAGATAAACTTTCAGATAAACCTCTTTGCCAGCGTATTCTTTGATTCCTGAGAGAAGATAAGTCTTCTGGAGCTTCTGTAAATGCTATTGGCTCAGGTATTGCGGCAATGTTGTAGGGTATGCTGTTAGTGCGGTGATAATGGTGGAGACGAACTATTAATTCCATATCTTCTCCTATAGTTCCGGTACTATAGCCACCAACTTTAATTACTGCTTGTTTTTTAAAAACACTAAAGCTACCGGAAACAATCAAAAGCCCGTTAAGAGGAACCCAACCAAGTCTGCCAAATAAAAATGCTCTTAGATATTCTATGGTTTGAATTAAGGCCAGAATGTTTTTTGAAAGGGCAACTTCAACCACCTGCCCATTTACTACTTTACATCCGTTAGCAATTCTTATAGTACCTCCACAGGCAATAGTAAGGGGGTCATCAAGAAATTTACTTACAACAAAGTTCATACTGTCCGTAGATAAAATAGAATCCGCATCAATACAACAGAAAAGAGGGTATTTGGATAAATTAATACCAGCATTAAGTGCATCAGATTTACCACCGTTTTCTTTGTCAATTACTTTTATATTTGGGTGGGTGGTGGAGCTGTAGAAATTGTAAATATGCTGAGTTTCAAGAGAACGCTTATATGATTCCGGGTAAGGTACTAAGGAAAAGCGTTCAATTAAAACTTGTAATGTTTCATCTTTTGAACCATCATTAACAATAATAATTTCGTATTCAGGATATTTTAACTGAAGGAGGGCAAGGACTGTTTGAACAATGGTTTTTTCTTCATTATATGCTGGAACAATAACACTCACAGGGAGTTCGAACCCTGAATAATTTTTTAGTTTATTAAATAAAGGTTTTTCCTCCATATGCTTATTAATTACAAATAAAGCAGATATATTAAGGAAAAGATAATATAAATTTATCCCAACAAAGTAAAAAAAGTAATTAATTTGGAAAATTAGTACTAAAATAGATAAACTCATTTTCTTCTCCTTTCTTAAAACAATACATAGTTTAAAATATCAATTGCGAACTTATCATTTTGTCTGTCTCTGATTTTTAAAATGTCTTCCCTTGTTACCATAGGAAGGCTAATAATGGATTGGGCAGTCCTGTATCTTACCCACCAATCGGAATCTGTAAGACTTTTTTCAAGAATTGGCAATATTTCTAAACTTCCCAAAGCGGATAAAGCTTTTACAGCTTTCATTCTTATGAAGGAAAGGTCACTGTTTAGATGTCTCTCAATAATTTTTATATTTCTTGAATCTCCAAAATACTCTAGTAGTCCAAGAGAGGCAGAAATTACTTCTGGATCAAAAGCTGAATCTAAAAGATCTTCGGCCAGGGTCTTTGCGATTTCCGAATCAGCAAACTTCATAAGTTTGATTAAAACAGGCTGTTCCTTGCTTTTAGTTCTTTTTATTAAGTCTGCTAAAGGTTGAGAAAAGATAGAAGAGCCTATTTCATCCAGAATCATTACTATTTTATATGAGGGCCATTCTCCTCGTTCTTTAATAAAAGAAAGTAAAGGATTAATAGTTTTCTCAAGATTAATTTTTGCCATGGAGTGCAAGGCAGTCATACTTAAAGTCAAATTACTTTTTTCAGCTATTTCTTTTAACTTATCAAAGGAGCTGCTTTCTTTTAAGTTACCTAGTACTAATATTCCCAGAATCTGATTAACCATTTTTCTGGAATTCATCATTTTAAATGCTACTTGATCCATTTTTAAAGAGCGGGCCAGCTGATTTAAATGTTCCTTTTCTTTCCCTCTAAGTACATCTTGAAGATTATTCCATAGAATTAAAAAAGCTATGTTATATTTTGCCGGAACCGGCTCAAGAGAGTCTGGAACTTTATAAAGGTTTTCCAAAAGTATAGGACGCCATTTATTTGTAAATTCTTCTTCTTTTTTGTGTTTTCTTATAATTCTTAGTCTGTTCAAAAAAATCATTGTAAATAAAATAGTGGAGGAAAGTAAGAAAAAAATGCCAACATATAGAGAAATTCTAATAATAAAAATATTTGTTGATACAAGATCCATAACTTAACCCCCTTTAATCATACATGAGCCTGGTGGAGTCAGATGAATTCTATTAACTCTGGCAATTAATTCTCTTGGATTAAATGGCTTTTCTATATAATCATTTGCTCCATTATTTAATAAAGTTACTGAATTTGCAGCCATTTTTTCAGAAGATAATATTAATATTGGTACATCGCACCATTTTGATGATCGAATTTGTTTTATAAGAGCATTGATTTCAATATATGGAATAAGGGAGTCTAATATAATGCCTCCAAAGGGTTCAAATTCCTTGGTCATATTAATAACTGCATATGCATCGGATACTAAGGTAGTTTTATAACCTTCTCTTTCAAGTATGGTGCTTAAGAGAGCTCCAGTATCTTGGTCTCTTTCTCCAATTAATATTGTTTTAGGACGTTCTTCAGCATAATTGAATACAGGATTAATTTTAACTTCTTCAACTGGCTTAGCCAAAGTAAGCTTTGGTGCCACAGGAGTAAAAGGAATAATTTCAGCTATTTTTTCTTGTTCAGCAGGTTCAGCTAAAGTAATTTGCTTATGCTTTTTCAAGAAAACATCTAAATCGTTTAATTGGTTATCAATGTTATCTCTGATATTGATTTTTTTCATTATATTTTCAACATCATCATAGACTTCTGCTAGGTCTTTTTTTAATAGAAGAAGGTTATCATTTATTTTCACAATTTCATCATCAATTTTTTCAATAAAAAGTTCTTCTTCAATAATAAGAGATTCAATTTTTTCAAGAGCTTCCATTTCTGCTTCATGTAAAGTTTTTGAAAAATGTTTATCATAACTTGTAAAGAATATAGTACTTTCCTTAATAGATTGAAGGTTAGAGGAAAGAACATCTTTCTGAACTTTAAGACTCTCAATTTCCTGGGTGGATGATTGAATGGCATTGGCAACTTCATTTTTTTCAGCTTCCAACTGTCTTAACAAATCATTTTCATATTTAGTTACTTCTTCGGGAGAAAACCCGTTTATACTTTTACCAAAGTTCATTATCGTCACCCTTTCTGGTCATATAGTTGTTCAAGAAGATGATTTTTATTTTTAATCATTCTTAATTCTCTTTTTATTCTCTTAATATTATCCTGAGTACGTTCTAATTCAATTTTCTTTTTTTCCAGTTTTTGAAGAGCGGCAATTTTAGTTTTTACTGTTTCCGCTTCTTTTCTTTTTAGAGCTTCTTCAATACGAGTTAATTCGTTATTCATGTTTTGCAAATATGTTTCTTTGTTTTTTGTTTCTCGTTCAATTTCCATGGAAATATTAGAAATTTCTTCCCTAACTTGATTTATTGAAAGTCGTAACTGATTTAAATTGTTTTTTTTCTGAGCAAGTGCATTTCGATGCTGAGATTCCAGTTCTTCGAAATATTTTTCGACCTCGCTTTTATTATATCCATAAATGGTTGTATTAAAGTTTAGCATTGGAATTACCTCCTGGTTAATATAACTTTATATATTTAAATATACCCATTTAGGGTAAAATATCATTAATGTTAACCTTAAGTTTTCCTTAAGTTTTAAATTTTAGATTAGTGGAGGTAGAAAATTGGCTGGTGAGAGAATTTTAATAATAGAAGATGATTCAGATATCAGGGAAATTCTAAAGCTAAGATTAAATAAAGAAGGTTATAAAATTATTGAGGCAGAGGATGGAGAAACAGGAATTAACCTTGCTGAATTGTATAAACCGGAACTAATTATTCTTGATATTATGCTTCCAGGAATTGATGGATACGAAGTATGCCGAAATATAAAAAGAAAAGGAAATATTCCTGTAATTTTTTTAAGTTGCAAAGATGAGGATGAAGATAAAATCGCAGGGCTAACACTAGGTGGAGATGATTACATTACGAAACCTTTTTCTATGGGAGAATTTATTGCCAGAGTAAGGGTTCAGCTTAGAAAAAATACTGTTAGTTCTTTTGAAAGTGAAATTACAAAATCCAAAAAAGAAGCTGAGAAGGGAATTGTTTTTCCTGGAATTGAAATATATCCAGAAAGCCACAGGGTCTTAGTAAATGGTGTTGAAACGGAATTAACAAATAAAGAATTTAAAATTCTTGTAATGTTAGCTGAAAATCCAAATAGTGTTTTTAGTAATGAACATATTTTCAATTCTATTTGGGGATATGATAGTTATGGTGATTACAGAACAATTATGGTACATATGAGTAATTTGAGGAAAAAAATAGAGTCAGATCCATTGCAACCAGAATATATACACACAATAAAAGGTGTGGGCTATAAATTTACTAACATTAGAAAAATTACTGAATAAGGGTGAGGATATGAATTATTTGATTAATAGAGATTTTTCTTTTATAGAAACCATGGAGTCTCTTTGGGTAGTATTGATAGCGATTTTCTTTATTCAGATTATTTATTTTTTACTTTACAGCCGGAAATGTTTTGTTCTGTGTTTTTCTTTATTTTCATTAACTTCAGTTCTTTCTTATCTGGATTTTAATGTAAATTATTATTTTGCTCTGTTTGGGATAACAGTATCATTATTTTTTTTATATTCATTTTTGCAACATCGTTATATGGAAGATAATCAGGGAAGAATTCCTTTTATATTAATATTAGTTGCAGTAATAGTTCAATTTTTATTAAGTGTAACAGGAAAGGAAGAAACAATTTATATATCCTTATTAATTATATTAATAATAATGTTGCATATTTTTGTAAAATCAGCCATCTCATTAATCAATAAAAGAGAAGGAGGAGTTTTGGTTTTTTTAAGTGTATTTCTGTATGAAATTTCCTTAATAAATCTTTTTATGTATTATAGTTACGATAAAATTAAATATCTTTCTGATTTAGTTAAGTTTGAAAATTTATTTTTACCAGAATTGTTCATAATTATTCTTTTTTTTTATAAATATTGTTCATCAGTATTTCAATATAAAAAGAAATGTAACTGAAAAGAATATGGCTGTTGCAAACTTTGAAAAAATGAAAATTGAAGAGAACTATAGAAGTGATTTTCTTACAACAGCAGCATCTGAAACTGAAATTATAGCAAAAAGAATAGAAAATCATTCAGCACAAATACAAAGTCCTGGAGAATTAAACAAACTTTTAAAGGAAGTAAATCGTTTGGCAGAATATGTTAGAAATATGAATTTATTTCTTTATTCAAAAGAAAAGTCCAACTATAACTTATCTTTGGAAACTGAAGAAGTTCCACAGGAAGAATCAGTTGAAAAATCCAGAAGAGAATTGTACAGCAGCATATCTCATGATCTTAGAACACCTTTAACTTCAATAAAAGGATACGTAGAAGCAATTTTAGACGGGGTTGTAGAAGAACCAGAGTTAAAAAGAGAATACTTAGAAAGAGTAAATGTAAGAGTTAATGGTTTAATAAAATTGGTTGAAGAATTATCTACTATTGTAAATCTTGAATCAGAAAATGCAGCTTTTGAAATGCAGCCCATTCAGGTTGGCGATTTTGTAAATAAAATATATGAACGATTTTATCCGGAAATTTCTTCATGTGGTTTATCTTTTATCAAAGAAATTGATGAAGAAATAATAGAAAAAAAATATATTTTTAGAATAGATTATCACAAAATGGAGAGGGTTTTTGGAAATCTTGTTTCAAATGCAATAAGATATTCCAAGGAAGGTGGTACTATAAGCCTTAAGGGAAAAGTTGATAATAATGAAGTTCTGATTACTTTAAGAGATACAGGATCTGGTATTAGCCAGGATGATATGCCTTTTATTTTTAACAGGTTTTTTACAGAAAAGAAGAACCGCTCATCTATTACAGGAAATAGTGGTTTAGGCCTTGCAATCGCAAAGGATATTGTTGAATCTCATAATGGAAAAATATGGGCTGAATCGGAAAAAGGAAAAGGAACTGTGTTTTTTATAAAAATCCCTTTTGAATAAAACAAAAAATAGTATATAATAATTGAAAACATGAAGGGTGGAATAAAAGAGTGTCCTATAAATCAGACATTGAAATTGCACAGGAAGCTAATATGTTGAAAATATGTGAGGTAGCTGAAAAACTAAATTTATCTGAAGATGATATTGAATTATGCGGAAAATATAAAGCAAAATTAAATTTGGATTTATTAAATAATGATAAAAAAAATGGAAAATTAATTCTTGTTACTGCAATAAACCCTACTCCAGCAGGAGAAGGAAAAACAACGACAACAATAGGGTTAGCAGATGGTTTGCAAAAATTAGGTAAAAAAACAGTAATTGCATTGAGAGAGCCTTCTTTAGGACCAGTTTTTGGAATGAAGGGCGGAGCTACCGGTGGTGGTTATGCTCAAGTAGTTCCAATGGAGGATATTAACCTTCATTTTACAGGAGATATTCATGCTGTAAGTGCTGCAAACAATCTTATAGCTGCAATTATTGACAATCATATTCAGCAAGGA
>RZYW01000099.1 GCA_009930175.1 Clostridia bacterium | reverse complement strand
TGAAAGGGAAAAAATAACAACTCTGCCAAAAATCCAATACTGCAGATGAAATAGGGTTATTCATGTCAAAGTTTCGGGTAGTATGAATAATTCAGGATAGTATATATAATTTAACATAGATACTAATGTCATTTTCTGTACTTATCTTGTAATTTTTCAAAGGCCTTTGAGCTGTTTTCCAATTGCCTTACAATGCTTGGTTTGATGGCATCTTCATTTCGCCCTAAAATACTTGGTTTGATGTTATCTTTATCTGGTAATATAGCAGGTGCCACCCTCGCCCCATCCGTACCATAAGGGTAAACATATACTGGTTTTTTTATTTCAAATTCCAACAAAATATTTACAGTGTCTATAATTTGTTTTAAGTCACTTTTTAATTCTTCTAAATCCTCTTTTGTCGCATATATACTAGTTTCTTCACTACTCATATTTAACACTCCTTAATTATTATCTATATCCCGTCAGTTATACCTCTTATATTTATCTTGTAATTTCTCGATATCGTCTATAGCTTTCCCTAGATATCTTATCTTGTCTTCATCATTCTTCTCACTGCGCAACGTTTGTTTAGCAATTTTTACGAATTCATTTTTCTTTAATGTTAGTTCTAAAAAGTCATCTTGATCAGTAAAATCGGAAGGCCCGTATAAAACGTGATTTTTATTATACAGTACAAAGAAAAATAAGGATGTAAGAAAAGCCGGATAGACAATCAGAAACGATATCAATACCAACTGATTCCTTGAATCATTTATAAAAGGTACAACTAATGTTCCAATTACCTCGGAAGATGTTGCAAAAACTGCAATCATTTTCAGCGGACCAGTAACAGCACTAACAATATCGGCTCGATTATTTTCTTTTTCTGAATTCTTTTCCGTAAGACTCTCCTTTTCTTCAATTCCACTTGTCTGATTTTTCACAACCGATACCCCCTTCTTTTAATTCCAAAAAAATAAGAAATATTTTGCTAGAATCCACAGCAAGAGCACCAATATGTATCCACTTTCAACTCAAACGCATCTCAGGCCGATATCGGTCACTACTTCACAGCTTAATTATACGGCGAACATTTTCTTTTGTAAAAACATCCGCTCTCAGAATATAATGTTACATGCGTGTTACAGCCTTAAATGATCCGGAAAGCAAAAACAAAGCGGAAAGCCCGTCACTATGGGCTTTCCACTTTTTCGGTTCTACTCTCTTTTTCAAACCTTTTCTGTCACTAACTCAGGAATGCCGTCACACCACCATTCTCCCAAAAAAAATGACCTCATTTATGATAAGCATGTGCGTATCATATTCAACTGCGGTCTTTTTATCGCACCATTCATGTTATGTAACTCGTATCTCAACTGTATATTTTCTTATTGGCTATTTGATCCGTTAATAAATAATACATTTACTTTAAATGGATCAATTAGTTCTTAACATATCTGGCTTTTTGTGCGGTTAACATCACACTTGGGTGGCTGTGAACCCAATGTTTATCAACACCTGTTATTCTTTGAAATCCAGTTCGGATACTTAGATTCATTTCTTGAGAATAGGCATTTCCTATTAAATCTTTATACTTAATTTCCATTTTTATATTACCGCCACGGTGATTGTATTTTTCTGGAACTGCATACTCTAAAAGACGCCCTTCCGGTTGCTTCTCTAAATGATCGTCTATATCTTCAGGCATTTCAAGCAAATATATACTCAAATCAACTAACACCCTCATAGAAGTATCTTTTTTGAAATAGTTAGATACTAGGGACTGCCGCATATCTTCCTCGTTATAAGAAATGAAGCTTAGTTCAAAGTCAACTGCATCCCCTATTCCTACATTGGTGATTACTATCAAAACATTGAATGGTGTATTTGATTTTTCTCCATCCAGACTAAATATAAAACTGCTATCGAACTTATGTATATTATTATCTGTTTGGCATATTAACAATGGAGATATAGATAGTCGTCTCTCTTCTCTGTTCATTTCTATCATAAACTCTCTGTCATTTTTAGACTGTTTCTCTGAAAATTTAATAGTCATAAATATACCAACTACTGAAACACCAGCTCCGATTAAGGACCCAATATAACTTCCCAAAAAAGAAACCCAGTCGCTGTTAGAAATGTTGCTATATATGCCATTCCCTATAAT
Organism: Clostridia bacterium; assembly: GCA_009930175.1. Lineage (GTDB taxonomy): Bacteria > Bacillota > Peptococcia > Peptococcales > SKKY01 > SKKY01. The sequence goes on along the minus strand of RZYW01000099.1, from coordinate 2,006 downwards.
AAGATGATCTATTCCAATTGGAATAAGAATTATTAGGAGTTTAGTTTTAATCCGATAATTTTTTCTTAATCCTGCACGATTTTATCTGCAATTCACATACGAACCACTGACAATAGCTAGCGTATTTACTAGTTACTATTACCCTTACAGAAGTCTACTAATTTTTCTTCTGTTTCAGATTTTAAATCGTTCAGCTTTGACAGCAGGAATTGTTCCTGGTCGGATAGAAAAGAGCCAGAATTGATTTGACTAAATAATTCATCAATATTCTTTGTTATAACGTCCACACAAATATTAGCAGCTGTATTATAACCATCAAAAAATGCATCATTCATATGGCTATCTGCCGATTCTCTTACTTTTTTTAATGTATCTATGACACTGAAGACCGGGGCATACATCTAAATTTCGATGAGTTAGAGGACTTCGGATCCAGCATCAGGAAATTGATTGAACTCGGATTTTCTCTCTATAACGGATATAAAGCAAATGTTTTAAATACATTTAGCGGCCTTGATGAGGAAAATTTTGATCTTGCGATCGCTGCATTGCGTATAAGGTTTAATCAGTAAAAATCAAATATCGCTCAGGAGTATTTTAAGGCTATTTCAGGTAGGAAGATGAACTACTACTAACTGAAATAGTCTTATTTTCCGCTTGTATATCGCTTGTATATCGCTTAAAATGATTGTTATAACAGTGATTTTAAGGAGCTGATAAAGTGAAAGAAATTAATCCTGAGAAATATTTATCGGCAGAAGAAACAGCAAATAGGCTTGATATACAGAAATCCACGCTAAGAAAGTACGCTGGTATGCTTGATTCCGTTGATACAAAAAAGCCGTTTTTCTATAAAGACGATACTGGAATAAGATTGTATACGGAAGAAGATATATCTTGGTTGGAGCAGCTGATACGAATCAAAAACACCCCAGGAACAAAGCTGGAAGAGGCTGTACAAAGTGTTTACGGACTGCGTTATAGCAGCGTTACAACTCATGACACAGAGAATTATAACGCCTTAGAAGGTTTTTCCGGCGTTATATCAGCGATTCAAAAATATTCTGAAAGTCAGATGGAAATTATTCAGCGACAATCAGAAAATATAGATCGCTTGGAAGCTCTCGTAGAAAAACTTTTGCATGAAAAAATTGAAGCAGAGCAAAAGAAACTTGTAACTACCAAACCATTAAAAGAAGAAATTCCAGTTCCAATGGCAGCAAAAGAAGAAAATCAGAAAAAAGGATTTTTCCAAAAATTATTTGGCCAAAAATAATTTCGCATGCAAATAAATATGTTTTTATTTTTAATATATTTATAAAATATTAAAAAATTTGGTATAATGGGTTTAATGAATATTTGGGAGTGTGCTGGCTATGGAAATTATTTTTATTCTTATTATATGTTTCCTGCTTTATGTATTTCGTGATTTTATCGGCATGATTCTTCGTGGCATGATTTACATTGCGATTATAGGCGCAGTGGTAAGCTTTATTTTTTCAGGACCAGGACTTATTATTGGGGTGATAATGCTTGTTATATATATAGCCATGAAAACAGCATAATGAAGTGTTAAAATAGTCACACGAACCTCAAGAAAAAAAATACATAACTAACAATAACAATCCATTAAGTAGACTCCCTTTTTTTATAGAACACAAATTATTGTCGCTATTAAAAGTTATTAAAATCGCGTTTCGAAGTTATTAAAACCTATTAAATGTTATGAAATCCTATTAAAAAGAGGGTTTTGAGCGCGTTTTGAGCGGAGTAGGGGACACATCAGGCTTTGCCTGATATCAAGCGGTTTTCGAGGGATCGAGAAAACCAGAGCGGAGTGACCCCCTTATGCTCATGGAAAAATATAAAGAAATCAGGGATATGCATATTTTTATTTTCTTTTAGACCCCCCTGCGAAGAAAGAAGTTCGCTAATAAAATCTGTACCTGGCTGTGAGCATTCGAAAAATCATAATCAATTTCTTCCAGCTCATATGACAAATAGCG
>RZYW01000002.1 GCA_009930175.1 Clostridia bacterium | reverse complement strand
GCTACTGTCTGGTAATTATAAAATCTTTCGTTCAGCCAGTCATCAAATAACAAACCAAGTACTGCAGCCGGCAAAACACCTATAACTACTTTAAACCATATTTCCATTGTATCTTTTTTTGCCTGAAGATTCTTTTTTGGGGAAAATGGATTTAACTTATGAAAATAGAGCAAAACTACCGCCATTATGGCACCAAGCTGAATTACTACAAAAAACATTTCCTTAAAAGCATCTGAAGCATTAAGCTGAATAAATTCCTCTACTAAAATCATGTGACCAGTACTGCTAATTGGAAGCCACTCGGTAATTCCTTCTACAATTCCTAAAAAAACTGCTTTTAATATTTCAATAAACAACAACTATTTCTACCCCCGTAATTCAACTGTTATTTTTGGATTTTCCGAACAAACTTCAAGCAATAAATGAAGAAGGGATTCCCCGTAAAAACCAAGATTTTTCGTTATGGACTCAGTATTAACTATTATAATATTTGTTTCATTACTTTCTGTAGACAAGCAATCCCACAAAGCATCTAAATTCTCTCCATAATACTCTGGCAATTTAAGTTTTCTTTTTAAGTATTGATGTGTTACTTTTTTATCTGTCATTTTTTCTCCATTTAAAATTATTTCTCCCATTTACTTTCCCTCCCCATAGAGTTCTTCAAAACTCTCATAGTGATCTGATGTATAGAAAATCAAACCATCATTTGAGAATACAATTCTTTCTGCACCTCTGTATCCTCCCTGATAATTGATATCACACTCGTAATAAATCCTGCCCTTCTTTTTAGGCAGCAAACCTTCTCTGTTTCCAAAAATATCTCCGCCAATAGAAGCTTTATCGGTAACTTCCCATAAATTTCCATCTGAACTTTTCCAGCCAAGGGCACCTGCTTCTTTTTTGGTTATAAAATTAGGAGGCAGTTCCTGATATTTATGAAGATACTCGGCAACCTCATCTTTAGAAGAATAGCTATTCCCTTCTTCTACACCTTTAACACTCTCATTATTGGTGTTTTGGCTGTTGTCTTCATCCTTGGTGCAGCCAGCTAAATTCATTAACAATAACAAAGCTAATATTAAAAGCGCTGCCTTCGTAACTGCTGATTTTTTATGCATTTTCTCCCCCCTTTGTGTGCCTAAATTATACAGAAATAAAATATTCTGAGCAAATTTGAATCTTTATCAAGATAAGTGTATACTATGTAAAGTTAGCCTGAAAGGAGCAATAAAAAATAAAATGATACAAGTAAATGAATTAACTTTAAACTTTGGTGAAAGAAAACTTTTCGAGGATGTAAACCTTAAATTTACAGAGGGAAACTGTTACGGCTTAATTGGAGCCAATGGTGCAGGAAAATCAACCTTCCTTAAAATTTTATCAGGGGATGTTGAACCAACAAGAGGAAACGTTGCAATTACTACCGGACAACGCCTTGCAGTATTAAAACAGGACCATTACGCCTTCGATGACTCAATCGTACTAGACACAGTAATTATGGGGCACACACGCCTCTATCAGATAATGAAAGAGAAAGACGCTTTATACGCTAAAGAAGATTTCACAGAAGAAGATGGAAACATTGCCTCTGAACTTGAAGGTGAGTTTGCGGAGCTTGACGGCTGGGATGCAGAAACAAATGCAGAAAAACTGTTAATGGGATTAGGAGTTGCCAAAGATCTTCATGGCAAAGAAATGAAAGATCTTAATGGCGGGGACAAGGTAAAAGTACTTCTTGCCCAGGCCCTTTTTGGAAACCCCCATATTCTATTACTGGATGAGCCAACAAACCATTTGGATTTCAAAGCAATTACCTGGCTTGAAGAATTCTTAATTAACTATGAAAATACAGTAATCGTTGTATCTCATGATCGTCACTTTTTAAATAAAGTTTGTACTCACATGGTTGATATAGATTTTGGGAAAGCAAAAATGTTCGTTGGAAACTACGATTTCTGGTACGAGTCCAGCCAGCTTATGCTTAGACTTATGAGAGAAGAAAACAAGAAAAAAGAAGATAAAGTGGCTGAGCTGCAAAGCTTTATTGCCCGCTTCAGCTCTAATGCATCTAAAGCAAAACAAGCTACATCCAGAAAAAAACTTCTTGATAAAATTACTATTGAAGATATGGCACCATCTTCCAGAAAATATCCTTTTGTTGGATTTACTCCCGACAGAGAAGCAGGAAACGATATTCTTACTGTAGATGGAATCACAAAGGAAATTGATGGAGTTAAGGCTTTAAATAATATTTCTTTTACAGTTCGTAAAGGGGATAAAATTGTTTTCCTAAGCAGAAATGAATTAGCCATTACCACTTTCTTAAAAATATTAATGGGTGAAGAAGAAGCCGATTCTGGAACATTTAAATGGGGAACAACAACAAGTCAGGCTTATTTGCCAAAAGACAATGCTTCCTATTTTAACAATCCTGATTTAACCCTTGTTGACTGGTTAAGACAATATGCTAAAGAAACACAGCAGGAAGAACCATTTATCAGAGGATTCTTAGGAAAGATGCTTTTCTCTGGGGATGAAGCACTGAAAAGTGTTGAAGTACTTTCTGGTGGAGAAAAGGTTCGTTGCATGTTTTCAAAGCTAATGCTTTCTGGGGCGAATGTTCTTCTTTTAGATGACCCAACAAACCATTTGGACCTGGAGTCAATTCAGTCTGCAAACAATGGTCTTATTGCTTTCAAGGGTACTCTGCTCTTTACTTCCCATGACCATCAGTTTGTAAACACCATTGCCAACAGGGTAATAGAAATAACCCCATCTGGAATCTTCGACAAAGAAATATCCTTTGACGAGTTTCTTGAAGATGAGGCTATACAACAAAAAATTGATGAAATGTATCAAAAATAAAACATCTCATATTTTTTATACTATCTTTATATTTTCAGGTCTCCGGAGACAATACGATCCCGGAGATCTTTTACTTTCTCTTCTATAGTTCTTGCAGTTTTAACAAATTCTTCTCTGCTCTTTCCAGTAGGGTCTTCAAGGCCCCAGTCTTCCCTGTGCTTACTTGGAAAATATGGACACTCTACATTACATCCCATAGTAACTACAATATCTACCGGAGGGATTTCAGTTAACAGCTTTGACTTTTGTTCCTTTGTCATATCAACACCATACAAGTCACCAATTATTTCCACTGCATCCTTGTTAATCTCCGGCTTGGTTTCTGTACCAGCGGAATAAGCTTCAATAATATCTGAGGCATAAAGTTTTGTTAATGCTTCCGCCATTTGAGAGCGACAGGAATTATGCACACAGATATAAGCAACTTTAACTTTTTCTTCCATAATTATAACCTCCATTAATATCTTGTTTTATTCGCTATTTTTACCAAAGCAAGCATTACTGGAACTTCTACCAATACCCCTACTATTGTAGCAAGGGCTACTGGTGATGTTGCTCCAAATAAGGCTATGGCAACCGCTACTGCCAGTTCAAAAAAGTTTGAAGCTCCTATCATTCCTGCTGGTGCAGCAACATTATGGGGCAATTTTAATGCTCTTGCTCCATAGTATGCAATAAAGAATATGAAAAAGGTCTGAATAGTCAAAGGTATTGAAATTAATAAAATATGCAAAGGATTCTCAAGAATTATATTTCCCTGAAAAGAGAAAATTATTACCAAGGTTAATAATAATCCTGCCACTGTTATGTTGTTAAATTTTGGTAAGAAAACATTATTAAAATAATCTTCCCCATGTCCCTTAATTACCCTTATTCTGGTAAAAACTCCCGCTGTTAATGGAATAACTACAAAAAGTACTACTGAAAGTATTAAAGTATCCCAAGGAACACTTATTCCACCTACTCCCAGTAAAAATGCAACAATAGGAGTAAATGCCAGTAATATAATCAAATCATTAGTTGCAACCTGAACAACTGTATATGCCGGGTTTCCTTTTGTAAGATGGCTCCACACAAAGACCATTGCTGTACAAGGAGCTGCCCCTAATAGCACTGCTCCTGCAAGATAATCCCTGGCAAGATCCTCTGGAATAATTGTTTTAAAAATTATAAAGAAAAAAAGATATGCTATACCAAACATAGTAAAAGGTTTAATAAGCCAGTTTACAACCCAGGTTAAATATAGGCCTTTAGGATTTTTACCAACATCTGCAACACTTTTAAAATCTACTTTCATCATCATTGGGTAAATCATTATCCAAATCAATATTGCGATTGGAACAGATACATTTGCATATTCAAACTTACCCAAAAATTCAGGAATAAATGGTAAATATTTTCCTATAAATATTCCTGCTCCCATACATAATGCTACCCAAAGTGTTAAATATCTTTCAAATTTATTCATAAAAGACTCCTTCTTATATTTTATATAACGATATAAGAATATACTATTCCACAAAAAAAACCTTGTCAATGCAAGGCTTAAAATTAAATCACTTAGAATTCAAGTACTTTATTCCATTCCAGTTTTTCTTGTCCTTTTCCTGTAACATCATGGATATTCACAGGATAATCAAATTTCTCTAACTCTCCTTTTATTCTTGAGGCCAGCTTTAAAGCCTCATTGTTTCTTGAAGTAGATGTTCCTCTTAGCTGTTCATAAAGAGAAGGATCAAAAATTATTATTTCCGTTTCTTCTTTAGGATACTTTTTTAAATCTTTTAAAAGAGCAAGAAGTGCAAAGTGAGTAACCAGATAAGGCTTTCTATATTCTTGGTATTTTTTCACCTGAGCAAGGTTCTCTCCATCTTTGAAAAGACTATATCGAATTTCTATTTCTTCTCCCTCTTGGTTGGTAGAGATTCCTGCTACATAAACTTTAATCATTTATCTTCCTTCCTCCTCTTTTTCTTCTTTAACTTTTCTAATTCTTCCCTTTACCGGTTTTGTTTGGAGAACTTTAAGTACATGTTCACCTTTGCCGTTCAATATTTCAACAAAAGTAGATACATCGAGAATATTAATTACTCCAATATCCTCTGCAGTTATTCCTTCAATATTACATAAAGTTCCTACAACATCAACGGCTCTCATTTTTGTTTTCTTACCTGCATTAATGTGTATTTTCATAATATTTTTAACCAGATTCTTATCTTTTGATTCTTTAACTTCCGGTTTTCTTGATGCTTTTTCGAAAAAGCCTGTCTTTAATCCTTCAACTTCTTCAATTGTTGGGATACTTTCTTCCTGAAGTTCTTCCGTGAATATTTTTTGAACCTGCTTAAAATATTTTTGATCTCCCGATGTAAGAATACTAACAGCTTTTCCATCTTTGCCTATTCTTCCAGTTCTGCCTATTCTGTGAACATAACTTTCCTTATCTCTTGGGAAATCATAGTTTATAACAAGGGAAATATTATCTACATCAATACCTCTGGCAGCAACATCTGTAGCAACAAGAAATGGAAACTTACCTTTCTTAAAGTTTCTCATTACTTTAAGACGGTCATCCTGTTCTAAATCACCATGAATTTTTCCGCAGGGGATTCCCTCTTTTTTCAAGAAGGCATAAACATCTTCTACCTTTGCTCTCATACCGCAAAAAATAATTCCTGTATCAGGATTTTCTTTTATAAGAATTTTAAGCAAAACATCATTCTTATCATCATCCTCATCAGTTTTATAATATACCTGTTTTATAATACCAATATTTCCAGCTTTTTCTTCTGTTTCAACGTATTCAGGATTATTCAAATAGGCATCGCAGAGTTCTCTTACTTCTTCAGAAACGGTTGCAGAAAGGAGAATATTTATTCTGTTGTCAGGTAAAAAAGAAATAATATCTTCAATTTGTTCAATGAATCCCATATCCAGCATTTCATCTGCTTCGTCTATTACCAGGTACTTAATCATTGAAACATCCAGGGTTTCTCTGTCTAAGTGATCAATAATTCTACCTGGGGTACCAACCACCACATGAGTTTTTTGCTTCAACTCTTTTTCTTGATGGCGGAAGGATGATTTTCCAAATACTGAAGCAACTTTAATTCTTTTTAAACGGCCAATATTAAAAATTTCTTCCTGAACCTGAACAGCAAGTTCCCTTGTTGGGGTAAGAACCAGAGCCTGAGGCTTATTTTCATCCCAGTCAATCAATTGACATAAAGGAATAGCGAAGGCTGCTGTTTTACCACTTCCAGTTTTTGATTTGACTATACAGTCTTTTCCTCTAAGAATAAGGGGAATTAATTCTTCCTGAACTTTTGCAGGTTTTTTATATCCCAATAAGTCCAGTGCCTTTAATATTTCTTTATCTAAAGGAAAATCCGAAAATTGCACATTTGTATTTGTCATCTTTTTAATGACCCCAAAATACCTCTGATTAAGGTTCTTCCCACTTCTCTTCCAATTGTACTCATAACAGCATTGGTAGCTTTTTCTACAGGAGTTTGCCTTTGATAGCTTCTTGAAGTAGTTTTTTTCTTTGCTGCAGCTGCTGCTTTTTCAGCGGCTAAAGCTTCTTTTTGTGCAGCAATTCTTTCTTCCTCTTCTTTTCTTCTTTCTTCGTCGCGAATTAGTTTTTCATGGATCAATTCATAAGCAGATTCTCTGTCTATTTCCCTGTCATATTTCCCTTTAAGCAGAGACTCATTCATAATTTTAAATCTTAATTCATCTTCAATAGTTCCAAACTTGCTTTGAGGAGGTAAAATCAAAGCTCTTTCAACCATTCCTGGTCTTCCCTCTTCATCAAGAAAAGAAACTAAAGCTTCCCCTGTTTTTAAATCTGTAATTGCTTCAACAGTATCAAGCTCAGGATTTTGTCTGAAAGTATCTGCGGCTGCTTTAATTTTTTTAATATCTACTGGTGTAAATCCTCTAAGAGCGTGCTGTACCCGGTTACCCAACTGTCCTAATACTTCGCTGGGGAGATCCATTGGATTTTGAGTTACGAAATATACACCCACACCTTTAGAGCGAATTAATCTTACAACCTGCTCAATTTTATCCATAAGAATTTTTGGAGCGTCATCAAAAACTAAATGAGCTTCATCAAAGAAAAATACCATCCTTGGTTTTTCTAGATCTCCTGTTTCCGGGAGAGTTTCAAACAATTCAGACAACATCCATAAAAGGAAAGTTGAATATAGCACTGGGCTTTGGAACAATTTTACAGAATGAAGAATATTAATATATCCTTTTCCTTCTGGAGATACTCTCATCATGTCATAAAAATCAAGTTCTGGTTCTCCAAAAAAGTGCTCTGCTCCCTGATCTTCCAAAGCAAGGAGGCTTCTTAAAATAGCTCCTACACTCTGAGATGAGATATTTCCGTACTGCAATGTATATTCTTTTGCATTTTCACCAACATGCTGAATCATTGCCCTAAGATCTTTAAAATCAAGAAGCATCATGCCATTTTCATCGGCAACACGAAAAACTATATTCAGTACACCAGTCTGGGTATCATTAAGTCCCAGAATTCTTGATAATAAAAGCGCTCCCATTTCACTTACAGTAGTTCTGACCCTGTGTCCGCCCTCACCAAAAAGATCCCAGAACTGAACTGGGAATGATTTATATGTAAAATTGTCAATCCCGATGGTTTCTATTCTTTCAATCATTTTTGGGTTTTCACTACCAGGTGTAGCAAGACTGGCTAAATCTCCTTTTATATCTGCCAAAAATACGGGAACACCCATTTCGCTAAAGGATTCCGCCATTATTTTAAGAGTAACTGTTTTACCTGTTCCTGTGGCACCGGCAATTAACCCATGGCGATTTGCCATTTTAGGAAGTAAAAAACATGACTTGTCACTTTGCCCTATCCATAATTTCCCATCATAATACATAATTAATCATTCCTTTCTTTTATATCTGTAATCTTCCCTTTAAACATTCCCTTTGGCTGAACTTTTATTTTAAGCTCTTTTTCATATAATTTTATATATTCCTTTTCTTTCTCTGTAACTATTGAGATACATATTCCTTTTTCACCTTTTCTGCCAGTTCTGCCAGCCCGGTGAAGATAATTTTGAGATACTCTTGGAATGTTAAGATTAAATATATGAGTCACACCCTGTATATCCAAACCTCTGGCTGCCAGGTCAGAAGCAACGAGTATCTGTGTTTTTCCTTTTTTAAAGTTTTCCATAATTCTTTTTCTTTCCATTTTATCATTCTGACCGTGAATTGCCTCTGCAACCAATTTGTGATAGCCAAGCTTGGAGGCACAAACATCTGCTTCTTCTCTTTCTCCAATAAAGACAATTGCTTTCTCTGGATTCACAATTCTTATTACTTTTCTCAGTGTTTCAATCTTTTCTCTTAATTCTACCTGAAAATAGTAATGCTCAATAGTTTCTGGTACAGAATTACTTTCACTTGCCTTAATAAATACTGGGTCATTCATTAACTCTTTTGCCTTTATTTCTGTATCCTTGGTAACCGATGCGGAAAACACAAGCAGTTGTCTGTCCTTTTGTGTAGTTTTTACAATATCTTTTATCATCTGATAATTATTAATATCCATCAAACGGTCAACTTCATCAATCACTATTGTTTTTATAGTCTGAGGATTTATTTTTTTCTTTTTTATCAGCTCAAGGATTCTTCCTGGAGAACCAACTATAAGTTGTGGTTTTTCTCTAAGTTTTTCAATTTGACGCTGAATATTTACGTTACCTAAAATTAATGCAGAGTTCATTTTAATATCTGACCCTGTACTTAAAATTTCAATCTGGCGCTGTACCTGAATGGCAAGCTCGTGAGTGGGAGCTAAAATAATTCCTTGCATTTCTCTTTTTCCAAGATCAATTTTTTTAAATAGTGGAATAAGATATGCAAAAGTTTTTCCTGAACCCGTTTCTGACTGCACAATAAGGTCTTTGTTGTTTAAAGCCTCTGGAATCACTTTAGACTGAACCATGGTTGGTGTTGTAATTTTTTCTTTTTCTAAAGCCTGGGCAACAGACTGGTCAATATTATATTTACTAAATAATTCTTTCATTAATTATATTCTCCTTTTTCAGTGAGATATACCCATCTGTCCATTGTCTCATTTAATTTATTATCTAACTGTTCTTTCTTTTTAAGAAGTTCTTTTAGTGCTTCATAGTCTTTAGCTGCTTCATTTATCTTTACTTCCAGCTGTTTTATCTCTTCTTCTAAGGTTATTATTTTATCATCAATTTCCTCAAATTCTTTTTGTTCCATATATGTCAGCTTCGATGTCTTTTTTCTTTCATTTAAGGTTTTTTCTTTTGCTTCTTCTTTTTTGATTTTTATTTCTTTTTCTTCTTTTTCTTCCAAATACTCAGAATAATTTCCATAGTAAATTTCTATTTCTCCTGCTCCTTTAAAAGCAAAAACCTTTTCTGTAATCCTGTCAACAAAGTATCTGTCATGGGAAACTGCAATTACTGCCCCTGGAAAATCTTCAAGATAAGCTTCAAGAATTGTAAGAGTTTGAATATCTAAATCGTTTGTAGGTTCATCTAGTAAAATAATATTAGGAGCTCCCATTAATACCCTTAGAAGATAGAGGCGTCTCTTTTCTCCACCAGAAAGTTTTGAGATTGGGGTCCATTGAACTGAAGGAGGAAATAAAAATTCTTCCAGCATTTGTGATGCACTAACCAATCCATCTGGCGTTGGAAGATATTCTGCAATCTCCCTAATATACTCAATTACCTTAAGATTTTCATTCATTTCAGCATTTCCCTGTCCAAAGTAACCAACTTTTACCGTTTCTCCAGTAATTACTTCCCCTTTGTCTGGTTCAATTTTTCCAGAGATAATATTAAGCAAAGTAGATTTCCCAATACCATTTGGCCCAATAATTCCAATTCTGTCATCTCTGCTTAGAATATAACTAAAATTATCTACAAGCTTATTTTCTCCATAACTCTTGGATATATTTTCAAGTTCAATAGTTTTTTTGCCAAGACGAGATGCTCCTGCTTTTATATTAACTTTATCAAGTTCCTCAGGAGCCTTACGAACCTTTAAATCCTCATATCTTTCAATTCGGGCTTTTTGTTTAGTGCTTCTTGCTCTTGCTCCCCGCTGAATCCAGGCAAGTTCTTTTCTTAAAACACTTTGCCTTTTTCTTTCTGTATTTCTTTCCCGTTCTTCCCGATCAGCCTTTAGTTCAAGAAACTTTTCATAATTTCCTTCATAGTTATATATCTTACCAAAATCTATCTCCGCAATTCTGTTACATACTCTTTCCAGAAAATATCTGTCATGAGTAACCATTAATAAAGAGCCTTTTCTGTTATTTAAATATTTTTCAAGCCACTGGATTGTTTCATTATCCAAATGGTTTGTAGGTTCATCTAAAATTAAAAGGTCACATTCATTAATAAGCACTCTGGCTAGGGCTATTCTCTTTTTCTGACCTCCGGAAAGATGTGAAATTTTTCCAGTAAGATTTTCAATTCCAAGTTTGGAAAGAATAGTCTTAACCTTTACCTCATGCATCCATTCCTCTTCCTCATTTTCTCTGGGCACACTTTTAAAAAACACTTCCTCAAATACTATTCCATCATCAGAAAAATCAGGATCCTGAGGCAAATATTCAATTATTGTTTTATTGCTTGTCTTTATATCACCAGAATCACTAGTTTCAGCCCCTGCAATAATTTTTAAAAGCGTTGATTTGCCAGTTCCATTAACCCCAATAAGACCTATTTTATCTCCAACATTAATATTTAATGTAATGTCTTTTAACAAAGGCTTTTCACTGTATGCTTTTGTAATATTTTCAGCAGTGAGAAGATGCACAAAAATCCCTCCATTTTTTTCATTACCTTAATAATACCATGTTTTTCAACTAAATAAATAAAGGACCGGGATGAATAACCTTCATCTCAGTCCTGATTGTATTTTATTTTTAATAATTTAATACTCTATCTAATTTTCCAGCCTGGTCAATCCAGTCTTTTACCATTTTTTCTGTAGGAAGTTTCCTGACAAGCTTTTTCTTTGCATTAACTTCTGCCATTTTAGCTGTAAGATTATCGGCTCTTCTGTTGGAAAGTTCTGGAACTGTATCTACTCCAGCAGCCTCTAAAAGTTCAGCATATTCCCCGCCAATTCCTTTTATTCTTATTAAGTCAGCATGATTAGCCCATTTTAAAATTAATTTTTCTGAAACCTCCGCTTTTTCAGCTAAATCTTTTCTTCCTTTTTTTGTTGTGCAAGCTGCTAGAAGTTTTTCTATAGAGCCAATTCCTGCTTCCTTAAGTTTAACTTCATAAGCCTCGCCAATTCCCTCAATTACAGTAAGCTTTGCCATAAAACATCCCCCTTTATAATTATTATAAATAATTTATACACTTTTAAACTTTCTTTAAAACAAATATAAGATTTTTTGCTTTTTTTCCTTATTTTACATATAATATTAAGGATATTCTTATATAAGGAAAGGGTTTTAAATGAGTATTTTAAATGTGAAAAATTTAAGTCACGGCTTTGGTGACCGTGCAATATTTGAAAATGTTTCTTTTCGTCTTCTTAAAGGTGAACATATTGGATTAATTGGAGCCAATGGTGAAGGTAAATCAACCTTCATGAATATAATTACCCACAAACTTGAGCCCGATGAAGGCCAGGTTGAATGGTCTAAAAGGGTTCGTGTAGGCTATCTTGATCAGCATACTGCACTGGAAAAAGGCCAGACAATTAAAGATGTTTTGGAAACTGCTTTCAAATATCTTTTTGAACTTGAAGAAGAAATGAACAACCTTTATATGAAAATGGGTGATGTTGACCCAGAAGAACTTGATGTTCTTATGGAAGATGTTGGTAATATTCAGGATATTTTAAATCACAATGACTTTTATATAATTGATGGTAAAGTAAACGAAGTTGCCAAAGGTTTAGGATTAACAGAAGTTGGTTTGGAAAAAGAAGTAGACAGTCTTAGCGGTGGTCAGCGTACAAAGGTACTTTTAGCTAAACTTCTTTTAGAAAAGCCTGATATTCTTCTTCTTGATGAGCCTACAAACTATCTGGACGAAGAACATATTGAATGGCTTAGAAGATATCTTCAGGAATATGAAAATGCTTTTATTCTTATTTCCCATGATATCCCCTTCTTAAACAGCGTAGTAAACCTTATTTACCATATGGGTAACAGAGAGCTAAACAGATATGTTGGAGATTATGACAACTTCATGCGAATTTATGAAGCAAAGAAAAAACAGCTTGAAGCAGCTTATAAGCAGCAACAAAATGAAATTGCCGAGCTAGAAGACTTTGTTCAAAGAAATAAGGCTCGAGTTTCTACAAGAAACATGGCAATGTCCAGACAAAAAAAGCTGGATAAAATGGAAATTATTGAACTTGCACGGGAAAAGCCAAAACCAGAATTTAATTTTAAAACTTCAAGGGCATCGGGAAAACTTGTTTTCGAAGTTAAAGACCTTGTTATTGGTTATGAAGAACCCCTTTGCCGCCCAATGAACCTGTTACTTGAAAGAAACCAAAAAGTAGCTATCACCGGAGCAAATGGATTAGGAAAAACAACACTTTTAAAAAGCATTCTTGGAGAAATTCCTGCAATTTCAGGTACAATTGAAAAGGGAGAATTTCTTTTTACTGGATATTTTGAACAGGAAATAAAAGATGCAAATTACAATACCTGTATAGAAGAAGTCTGGAAAGAATTCCCACACTTTACTCAACAGGAAGTTCGGGCAGCTCTTGCAAAATGTGGTTTGACCACACAACACATTGAAAGTAAGGTTCTGGTTCTAAGTGGTGGTGAGCAGGCAAAGGTCCGCTTATGTAAACTCATTAACAAAGAAACTAATTTCCTTGTTCTGGACGAACCAACAAATCATCTTGATGTAGATGCCAAAGAAGAACTTAAGCGTGCTTTAAAAGAATATAAGGGTACTATTCTTCTTATCAGTCATGAACCTGAATTTTACAGAGATATTGTTACAGAAGTATGGAACCTTGAAGAATGGACAACTAAAATAATTTAGGTACATGATACTAAATAGAAAGGCGGGAGAAAAAAATGGATCAAAATGTACTATTGAAATACGGAAAAGGAAAAGTAACAGCAAACCTTGAGGGACTTAATCTAACTGGAACTGTTACCAGTAAAGAAGTTAAAAAAATAGAAAATATTCAGGATGAAATAAATTTTGTTTTGGAAAATCCAGTAAACTCCCCTCCTTTTTCTGAAATTTTTACTAAAGATGATAAAGTGCTAATAGTTATTTCTGACATTACAAGAGGATGGATTAATTACCCCTCCTTTCTGCCAATTGTTGTAAATAAATTAAACACTTTAGGGGTTCCCGATGAGAATATAACTTTCTTAACAGCAACAGGAACTCACAGAAAACAAAGTGACGAAGAAAAAAAATTACTTGTTGGAGAAAATATTTTTAAAAGATTTGAAATTATTGACCATGACTGTGCTACTCAGGAAATGATTCCAATAGGAAAAACTTCATTTAATAACGAAGTATATGTAAACGGATTAACAAGAGGGCGAAAAGTAATCTTAACGGGAGGAATTACTCCCCACCTAATGGCAGGTTTTGGAGGAGGAAGAAAAAGTGCCATCCCTGGGATTTCTTCTTATGAAACAATTCAAAGAAACCACCTTCTTGCCCTGGATCCAAATGCTCCTCGTTCAAATCCTTTAATCGGACTTGGATCAGTTGAAAGCAATCCTCTAAACCAGGATATGAAAGAAGCCTGTGAGCTGCTTAATCCTGAATTTTTAATTAACGTAACTATTAATGATGAAGGAAATCTGGCCGGAATTTTTGCCGGTCACTGGTATGATGCCTGGTTTAAAGGTACACAATGGATAAAAGAGAATTACTTTGTTCCCGTTAATAGCAAATCTGACATAATAATCGCAAGTTGCGGCGGCTACCCTAAAGACATTAACCTTTATCAGGCCTGTAAGACCCTTTTTAATGCAGTAAACGGCCTTAAGTCAGGGGGTTCTCTGGTCTTTCTTGCAGAGTGCTTAGAAGGGGCAGGAGCAGACTCCTTTTTTAATTATTTAACTCCTTTTAAAGAAGGAAGATTAGACGAAGCATTAAGAGAAGCCTTTACTATTCCCGGATATATTTTTTATGCAGCAATTGAAGCTGCTAAAATGGCAGATGTTTATCTGGTTTCAAAAATGGATCCAAAAGACATTAAAACAATGGGCTTTATTCCCTGCAGTGATATTGATACAGCAATGAAGCTTGTAAAAGAAAAGCATAAAAATAATACAGACACTCTTGTTCTTCCTTATGGAGGATCTACAGTACCAGTACCACCAAAATAAAATCAGGCAGGTATTATTTATGAATGATAAAGGACAGTGGGCTGAAAAAATTGCAGGGGAATATCTTGAAAAATCAGGGTATTCCCCTCTTCTTTGTAATTTTAGCTGGAAGTACGGAGAAATTGATTTAATAATGAAGGATAAAGATACAATAGTTTTTATTGAAGTTCGTAGTCTTAGCCGTGAAGATAATATTCACCCATCCGAAACAATTACAAAAAATAAAGTAAAAAGAATAAAAAAAACAGCAGAATTTTTTCTTCATAAAAATAAACTTCATGAAGCATTCTGCCGTTTTGATTTTATTTCCCTCCAGGGTACCCCAGAAGATTATATTATTGAGCATATTAAAGATGCATTTTAATTTCTTTAAAACCCACTTAGTAATGAGATTACCTTCCCATCAATAATTGTAAAAATATGTTCCGGCTGCAAGCCAAAATATACAACTACAGCAAGTAATAAGCTAATTGCAACAATTTCATTCCTTTTTATATCCTTTACTCCAGAAAAACTTTTTGGAGTATGTCCGTAGGCAACTCTTTGAAAAGCCCATAAATAATAGGCTACAGATAAAATAATACCCAATCCTAAAAGAACAACCCAAAATCCATAGGCTTCATAGAAACCAAGAAGTACTGTAAATTCTCCAATAAATCCAATAAATCCAGGCATACCCATGGATGCAAAAAATCCAATTATCATTAAAGTCATTCCAACAGGCATTTTATTATACATTCCCTGTAATAAAGAGATTCGTCTTGTTCCAGTAGCATATTGGACTGTTCCGCAAGACATGAATAATGCAGCAGAAATAAGTCCGTGAGCTACCATTTGAAAAACAGCTCCCTTTAAACCATATAAATTATAGCTTTGAATACCTAAAACTACAAAACCCATGTGACTGATACTTGAATAAGCAATCATTTTCTTTAAATCATCTTGCTTAAGAGCGACTAAGGCTCCATATATAACATTTAATAAACCAAGTATTACAACTGGAATTACATAATGAGAAACTGCATCTGGATTCATTAAATAAGCAACTCTTAAAATACCATATGTCCCCATTTTCAAAAGTACCCCCGCAAGCATTGCACTTCCTCCAGTAGGTGCTTCAACGTGAGCATCAGGTAACCAGGTATGGAAAGGCACAATAGGTATCTTAACGGCAAAAGCTAAAAATAAAATTGGGAACCAAAGCATTTGAAACTCCATTGAGAAAGCTGCCTCTGTTAACTGAGGAATTGAAAAAGTTCTTTCTCCCAATATTTCTCTTCCATGAAAATACATGGCAAATATACCTATTAAAAGTACAAGACTTGCTATATGAGTATAAATCAGAAATTTAAATGAAGCATATTCTTTTCTCGCTCCGCCCCAGATCCCTATTACAAAAAACATAGGAATAAGAACTATTTCCCAGAATATAAAGAAAAGAATAAAGTCCAAGCTGGAAAAAACTCCTATTACCCCTGCTTCAATAATCATGAAAAGAGCAAAATATAAGGCTGGTCTCTTTTTCTGATCCCAGGAAAAATACACTACCAAAGGCGTCAAAATAAGGGTCAGCAAAATCAGAGGAAAACTGATACCGTCTGTTCCAAGATAATAATTTATTCCCATTCCAGGAAACCAAGCTAATTTTTCTACATACTGAAAGTCGGGATTGCTGCCGTCAAAACCCAAATATGCAAAAATTCCCATACCTAAAAGGACTAAAGAAGTGAATAAAGCAAGTTTTTTTGGTATCTCGGTATTGTCTTTATACATCATGATAATTAAAGCTGTAAGTACCGGTAAAAAGATAATTGTTGTAAGCATTTTGCCTTATTCCCCCTTTATCCTATAAATATTTCCACTGCATTTATTACAATCTGTACAAATTTTCCTGGCACAAGGCCAGAAACTATTATTAATGCTGCCGAAAGACCAATACCTACTTTGCCAAAAGCAAATGGAACATCTTTTATATTTTCAGGTACAAGAGGCTCTTTCATATACATATATTTAATGACTCTAAAGTAATAAACCAAGGATAATGCTGAGTTAAGGATCAGAGCAACAGCGAGAAAAAAATATAACCCTCCTGCATCAACTGCTCCAAGTATAATAACAATTTTACTCCAGAAGCCCAAGAGCGGCGGAATTCCCCCTAAAGACATCATAAATACTACCATTGAAATGGCCAATAAAGGATTACTTTTGTTTAATCCGGCAAAAGAATCAATTTCAGAATTATCTCTGGTTTCTTCGATATACCAAATAACCATGAAAGCTCCAACTGTCATAACTAAATGTCCGGCAATATGAATAATTGCTCCCGATAAACCATATAAATTGCCAACAGAAAATCCAACAAGTATGGTACCAGCGTTAGCCACACTGGAAAATGCAATCATTCTTTTTACATTTTTTTGAACCAGTGCCGCCAAATTTCCAGTTGTCATTGTAAGAATCGCAAGGAAACCTAAAGCAAAAGACTGTTCTAGCTTTATCGCTGCAAAACCAACTAAAAATATCTTAAACGCAGCTACAAAAGGACCTTTTTTGGTTATTCCTGCAAGATAACCACTCACAGGACTTGGAGAACCCGAATACGTATCTGGTGCCCATAAATGAAAAGGAGCTAAAGCCATCTTGTATGAAAATCCTGCTAACATCAACATGAAAGCAAGATATAATATTGGCGAACCCTGGTAAGGTGCAATATTAACAGCTATTTCGGATAGATTCAGTGTTCCTGTCATTCCAAAAACATAACTCATGCCAAATAATATTAACCCAGATGAAAATGCTCCTGTGAGGAAATACTTAATCCCTGCCTCAAAACGGTTTTCAGATTTCTGGTCAATAAAAGGTAAGGCATAGGTTGAAATACTGGTTAGTTCAAAAGCAATAAAAATTGTAAGAAGATCCTTTGCAGAGGGAAGAATAATCATCCCTAAAGAAGCAAATGAAAGAAAAGCATAATACATATTTGTATATTCAAGATTAAATGCAAATTCCTTAGTGCTTATAATAAAAATTAATGTCCCTGCTAAAATAATGACCCTTAACAAAACACTTAAATCACTAACTTCCATCGTATTATAAATAATATCTTTGTTAACATTAAACATAAGTATATTTAATACCATTGAAAGTCCTGTACCTCCAATTATAAGAAGAAAACACAGGTATTTTTGTCTTCTTAAGAAAAGTAATACAAGTCCTGCCAACACAAAAATTATCTCTGGAGAAAGAAAAAAGAAGTCATAGTAATTTATACTATTCATTATTATACTCCTCCAATTCGAGCCAATATTTCTAAATTGGATAAATTAAATAATTCTATAAGTGGACCAGGAACAAGACCAAAAATTACAATTAAAACAGTAAGCGTCATAAGAGCTATTTTTTCGTTTATCTTTAGATCAGCAAACTCACCACCGACCAGAGATTGTTTTATATCTCCAAAAAACACTTTCTGCAAAGCAAGCAGGTAATATCCCGCAGTTACTATTAAAGATACTAAAGCAACTGCAAGCAGATATTTAAAAGCTTGGAATGCACCCATTAAAACATTTATCTCGGCAACAAAACCTGCTAAACCTGGAAGACCTAAAGAGGCTATAAAGGCAAAAACATAGAAAACCGTCATTTTCGGAACTATTTGTGCAAGTCCTCCAAGCTTTGAAATACTTCTGGTTTTAAAAGAATATTGCAATATTCCACATAACATAAATAACATTGCGGAAATTATTCCATGAGCAAATAATTGATAAGTTGCTCCATTGAATCCGTTGATGTTTAAAGCAGCTAATCCAAGAACAACCGAACCCATATGACTTACACTAGAATACGCTACCATTTTTTTCAAATCATCCTGGGCGAGAGCTAAAAGTGCTCCATAAAGCATACTGACTACACCGAAAACAGCCATTATATAAGCATAATGATTTACAGCTACAGGAAATATTGTAAAACCAATTCTGATAAGACCATATCCACCCATCTTAAGCAGAACTCCCGCTAGAAGCATACTTCCGCCTGTTGGTGCTTCAACGTGAGCATCTGGGAGCCAGGTATGAAAAGGAACCAAAGGAAGCTTAATTGCAAACCCAATAAAAATCATTGGAAATACTATTAATTGAAATTTGTCAGAAAAATTATAATCCAAATAAGAAAGGATGCTTAACGTATAAACGCCATCTGCTGATCCTTTATAGAAATACATTGCAATAATTCCTACAAGTATAAGGAAACTTCCAACATGTGTATATATAAAAAACTTAATAGAAGCATATACCCTTCTTGGTCCACCCCAATGAAGAATCATAAAATACATTGGTATAAGAACCAGTTCCCAAAATACATAAAAAAGTAGAAAATCAAGAGCAACAAAAACTCCTAATAGTGCTGTTTCCAAAATGAGAGTAAATCCTAAAAATTCTTTAACATCATCTGAGTGATAATCCATAAAGATCATAACGACAACTACCAGTAAAGTTGTCAGCAGCACCAGAGACATACTGATTCCATCCATTCCAAAAGCAAAAGATGATCCTAAGGATTCTATCCAATTTACATGAATAATAAATTGAAAAGAAGATGTTGTTTTGTCGAACATATAATAAAAGTAAAGAGAAATCAAAAAAACAATACTCGAGCTGGTCAGTGCGATCCACTTCGCTGTCCTGTCCGTCATTTTTTTAACTAAAAGCATAATCCCGACAAAACTAGGGAAGAAAACCATTATCAAGAATAACCAATTCATTAAAAGACACCCCCAATAAGAGAAACGATTAAGATAATTCCTACTACAGTCCATAAAAGATATGTCTGTATCTTGCCATTATTCCAATAAAGCATTATTTCTCCTTTCCTTACGGTTACTATCTCGATAAATCTGACTGCCCCGTCAAATATATAAATATCTATAAAATTTGATATCCCAGAAAAAGTTTTGGTAATTGCAGCTGTCTTATTTACAAAACCATCAACTATATATTGATCTGCAACTTTTGTATAATTTGAAATAATTTTAATAGACTTTGCTGCAAAAATTACTATGCCATCAAAAATCCACCTTTCTATTGCCATTGTAATCATTCCAGAAATTTTAACAAAATACTTACAAATAATCTCCTCAACAAAATAATCAAAATAATATCTGTTTTGGAAAAACTTTTTTGGCCCTGAGATTACACTGTCATAATTCTTTATGTCTATTATTTTCAGATAGTAAATCAAAAGTGCACCGACAATACCAATTAAAGCTGCCGCAACAGATGAATATACTACAATGTTATTGTGATGTGCCGTTTCTGTTATGTTAAGTAATCCCATTAAAGGATTTTTTAATCTTCCTGAAAATACTGCTGCTATTCCCAATAAAACCAAAGGTATCAGCATGCTCACGGGAGATTCGTGTCCATGATAATCTGATCTTTTTTCTCTTGTAAAGACCATGAAATATAGTCGAAACATATAGAAAGCCGTCAGCATTCCTGTTAATAGAAGAATATAATATGAAAACAGGCTTCCGTGTTCATATACTTGTAACAATATTTCATCCTTACTGACAAAACCACTGAATCCCGGGATACCAGCAATAGAGAGAGTACCTAAAAGCATTGCAGATCCTGTAATCTTCTGGTATTTAAAAACTCCACCCATCTTTCTAATATCGCCTGTGCCAACAGAATGTATTACTGAGCCTGCACCTAAGAACAAAAGCGCTTTAAAAAAAGCATGATTAATAACATGAAGAAGTGCAGGGAACGCCCCAAGACATCCCAGAGCAACAGTCATATAACCTAATTGACTAATTGTTGAAAAAGCAAGTACCTGTTTAAAATCATCAGCAAATATAGCCATCAGGGCTGCAAATAATACTGTAATCGTACCAACTATCATAATAATCTTTA
Source organism: Clostridia bacterium (assembly GCA_009930175.1). GTDB lineage: Bacteria > Bacillota > Peptococcia > Peptococcales > SKKY01 > SKKY01. The sequence goes on along the minus strand of RZYW01000002.1, from coordinate 39,344 downwards.
AAGTAAACTCGGAAACTTCATAAAGAGGATAAAGACGAATCATGAGATACATACCCGCTTTTACCATTGCAGCAGCATGGATCAAAGCTGAAACAGGTGTAGGCCCTTCCATTGCATCTGGAAGCCAGATATGCAGAGGAAATTGAGCTGATTTACCAACTACACCACCAAAAATAAACAAAGTTGCCAATGCAATTTCTGATAGAGAAATCAAACCTGAAGAAGCCGCAGAAAAGATTTCATCATAATTAAATGAGCCGGTCGCTGCATAAAGAACCAGTATTCCCAGCAGCATAAAAACATCCCCAACTTTTGTTGTTAAAAAAGCCTTTTTCCCAGCTGAAGCGGCACTGCTTTTCTCAAAATAAAAACCTATCAAAGAATAAGAACACAGCCCCATTATTTCCCATGCAATAAACAATTGAAGAAGGTTGTCGGCAACAATTAACTGAACCATTGAAAAACCAAAAAGAACCATAAAGGAAAAAAACCTTCTTAGACCTTTTTCGTGTTCCATATATGAATATGAATATAACAATATTAACGAAACCAAAAAAGTTACAACGATTAACATTATCCAGCTTAATCCATCAATTCTGAAACCCAAATTGACTCCTGGGAACCACTGAAATGAATAGACAAGTTTATCGCCAGAAAATACTGCTGGTGCCAAAGTAATGGATAATATAAAAACTAATCCCGATCCTACCGCCCCAATGAGACCACTTTTTTCTTGAAGTTGATCCCCAAAAATAAAGATTATTATCAATGCAGCCAAAAGGGGCAAAGGATACAGCCAAAATAAATCTCCCATTTAAATCCTCCAATATTTTTAGTGTTTTAATAAATTGAAATCCTCAAGAACAAGAGTCCCTTTGCCTCTAAAAATTACAATACTTATTGCCAGGCCAATTGCAATTTCTGCTGCAGCAACTACTATGATAAAAAGTGCAAAGATTTGACCAGCAACAAAAACATCTGGTAAAAATTTATTAAAAGCAACTAAATTTATGTTTACTGCATTCAACATTAATTCAATTGAAAACAGTACTGAAATAATATGTTTTTTTGTTAAAACTCCAAAAATTCCTATTGAGAAAATAAGGCTGCTGAGTAAAAGGTACTGAGATAATCCAATACTATTAGTTATCATCCTTGACCTCCTTTATAATAAAAATTGCCGCAGCGAGGGCTACAAGAAGTAACACAGCTGCTAATTCAAAGGCAATTACATTTTCTGTTAAAAAACCTCGTGCTATTAAACTAATGTCAGTAAATTCTTTATTTTTGAGAGTAACATTCCACGAAGTATTATGTACCGTTATAGAAACAGCCAAATAAAACAAACCTGATGCAATACTGCCAAAAAACAAATTGTGTGAAAAAGGACTTGTCTCATTGATATTTTTATCTCTGTCTGTTATCAGCATTACACTAAATACAATTAGTACAGATATTGCTCCTGCATATATCAACATTTGAACAACAGCAATGAATTCTGCTTGCAGAAGAAAATAAATACCTGCCGTCATTAAAAAAGTGAAAATCAATGCTATAACACTTCTTACGATATTACCAGTAAGTACAACATAGACAGCAGAAGATATAAGAAAGATAGAAATAATATAAAAAGCTATTGTATGCCAGTTTATCATTTCAAAATATGACAATATTAAACTAAGACTCACAATATCCCCTCCTCTTTTTCCTCTTTCTTTTCAACAGGTTTACCATAGGTTGATCTTTCTGCCTCTAAATTTTGGTTATTGAACAAATCTAAAACTGATTCTTTTTTTAAATATGTTGCTGACTCAAATTCTTTTGTAAAATGTATGCAGTTAACCGGGCAACTTTCTACGCATAACCCGCAAGACAAACAATAGCCAAGATTAATCTTATATTCTTTCGGAACATTTTTATTGTTCTCATCTTTCTCTTTTACTAGTAAAATCGCATCGTTTGGGCACTCTAAAACACATATCCCGCAGGCAATGCATTTATCTTTTTCATAAGCAAAACCCCCTCTCCACTGAGAAGGAATATTAGGTTTTACCAGAGGATATTCTTCCGTGAGATTTTTTCTGAAAATTACTTTTCCAGTTACAGATAAGCCTTTAAGCAGCCCTTTTCCCCAAAAACTGAACAAAAAAACACCCCCTTAAAAAAAATTGTTGAACAAATACACACCAATGCCAGTAGCAAAGATATTTAAAATCGAAGCTGGAATAAGAATTTTCCAATTGAATTCAAGAAGTTTATCTACTCTGATTCTAGGAAAAGTCCAGCGAATCCATATAATTACAGTCATCAAAACATGAACTTTCAATACAAACCACATCCACCCTGGCAAAACAGGTCCCAGCCAGCCACCTAAGAAAAGTGTTGTAGCCATTGCACTAAAAACAAACATACTACAATATTCTGCAAGGAAAAAAAGAGCCCATTTCATTCCAGAATACTCTGTTAAGTAACCTGCTGTAAGTTCTGATTCTCCTTCGGGAAGATCAAAAGGAGCCCTGTTGGTTTCGGCAATTCCTGCAATAAAAAAAATAAGAAACGATAATGGCTGAACGAATACAAACCATAATTTTCCCTGCATGCCAACTACCTCAGACATATTTAAACTTCCCGCAATCATTGTTATTGCCAATACGGAAAAAATAACTGGTATTTCATAACTGATTTTTTGACTTACAGCTCTCATTGCTCCAAGCATTGTGTACTTATTATTTGAGGACCAACCCGCCAGAAAGAAAGGTATAGTTGAAAGTGATGTTACAGCCAAAATGTATAACATACCAATATTCAGATCAACAGCTACTAATTTATTCCCAAAAGGTATTGCACCTAATGCAAGAATTGGAGGAATAAATACAAACAACGGAGCTAAAAAATGTAATGCTTTATCAGCATTCCTGGGTACTATATCTTCTTTGGTTAATAGTTTTACTGCATCAGCTACTGTCTGGAATAAACCAAAAGGGCCAAGTTTATTTGGGCCTGGACGATATTGAATAAAACCTGCAAGTTTTCTTTCATATAAAACATAAAACAAAGCAACCAGTGTACAAATTACAAGGATTGCGACGGTATATACAGCTGCCATTATCATGTTTGTAATAGCAGGATCAAAACCAATCCAAGTAATAATACTTCTAATTATTGATGTTCCATATAAAAAAATATTATCTAAAAACTCCACTGCCGCTTCCTCCTATCACGCATCTACTTCGCCAAGTACAAAATCGAAACTTGCCATAATTGCAATAAAATCTGCTATCTTATGTCCTATCGCTACTTCATCAAAAATAGAAATATTATTAAATGAAGGACGTCTAAAATGAACTCTGTATGGTTTGGGAGTCCCGTCACTTACAAGGTAACATCCCAAAATTCCCTTTGGGTTCTCTGCCTGATGATAACAGTCTCCAGCTTCAGGCTTTATTATCCTTGGTAATTTTGCTTTTATTTCTCCTTGAGGTAACTGAGCCATTGCTTGTCTTATTATTTTTATACTTTCTTCAACTTCTTGCATTCTAACTATATATCTGTCAAAACAATCCCCATTGTAAGCAACAGGGATATTAAAATCAAAACGATCATACACTTCATATGGTGCAACTTTCCTCAAGTCATAACCTAAACCACTTGCCCTGAGGTTGGGTCCAGTAAGGCCAAAGCTTTCGGCTTGAGATTTTGAAATTTTCCCAATATTCTTTGTTCTTGATAAAAATATTTCATTTTCGTCGACAAGGGTATGGTATTCATGAAGCATTTTTGGTAACTGATCAAGAAAAATCTCTGTACCTCTTATAAAATCTTCATCAATATCTACTGCAACTCCACCAATGCGCATATAATTAAAAGTCATTCTTGAACCACAAAGTTTACTAAAAAGGTCTAATATATGTTCTCTTTGTATAAAGGGGTAAAAGACTCCTGTTACTGCACCCAGATCCATAATATATATCCCAATACCAACCATATGGTTAGCGATTCTCATTAGCTCAGCAATTATAACCCTTATATAACTGGCTCTCTCCGGTACCTCTGTTCCCAACATTTTCTCAACAGTTTGAACATAAAGCAGGTTATTACTCATCCCTGCAAGATAATCAAGACGATCAGTATAAGGAATAACCTGAGGATATTTTTTATTTTCAGCAAGTTTTTCTATCCCTCTGTGAAGATAACCAATATTGGTTTCACTTCCAACAATTGTCTCTCCATCTATTTCCAATACAACATGTAAAACACCATGAGTACTGGGATGTTGAGGGCCTAAATTTATTTTATAGGTTTGTGTCCTCATTTTATCATCCTAACTCCCAACTTCTTTTTCTTGTAACTGCTGGGAAATCTTTTCTTAAGGGATGCCCTTTGTATCCTTCCCACATCAAGATCCTTTTCAGGTTAGGATGTCCCTTAAAATTTATCCCCATTAAGTCATAAACTTCTCTTTCATGCCAGTCAGCTGTTGCCCACAGGCCTGCAAGAGAATCTATCTCGGGATTAACCCTGTCTTCAATCTTTATTTTTAATGTAATATTCTCATTTTTTGTGTATCTAAAAAATTGACATATTACCATAAAACAATCTTTATTGTCTGTACTTGTTATATCCGCTAAAAAAGTGTACCCCAGGTTCTTAATATACTCCGCAATTTCTTTATAAATTTTTTTGTCTGCAAGTATTGTCATGTTTTCTTCTGTTTCTGAAAGAATCTCTGCCTGTGCAAAAAAATTTCTTTCTATATATTCCTTCAAAATATTATTTTCCATTTACAGCCTCCTTCCACTTCCCGGACTGATTAACTTTTTCTTTAAGTTTCAACATTCCATCCGTTAATGCTTCTGGCCTTGGAGGACATCCAGGTATGTAGATATCCACTGGAATAATTTTGTCCGCACCATCCACAACTGCATAGGAATCAAAAAAAGGACCTCCTGAAACTGCACAACTCCCCAAAGCAATAACCCATTTTGGCTCAGGCATTTGATGATAAAGAGTTTCAATTACTGGCGCCATTTTTTGTGATATTGTACCAGCTATTATCATCACATCAGCTTGCCTTGGAGAACTCCGAAAAACTTCATAACCATATCTCGATATATCAAACCTAGCCTGTGTGGAACAAATCATCTCGATAGCACAACAAGCGAGTCCAAATTGAAAAGGCCAAAGAGACCAACTCCTTCCCCAGTTAAAAAATCTTTCTGCCGTTGTGAAGAAAACACCCTTTTTTTCCAGTTCTAACTGTAAAGATTCTTCACCTTTCTCATTGCTATCATTTAATACCACTTAAAGGCACCTTCTTTCCATGCAAATAAAAACGCTGCTATTAATAAAGTAAAGAAAATAATCATTTCTACTATCGCAAAAAGGCCGAGCATCTTGAACTCCACTGCCCAAGGATAAAGAAAAATTACTTCTACTTCGAATATTAAATACACAAGGGCATAAACAAAGTAACTTGAACGAAAACTCATCCATGAAGAACCTTTTGTTTCAAAACCACATTCATAAGTATCTGTTTTTTTAGAATATTGTTTTCTTGGCTGAAAAATTCTTGATATTAACATTGCGGCTGCGGCAAATATTAAGCCCCCTATTGTCAGTATTGCTATTATTGCGTAATTACTTAACAAAGATACTCCCCCCATTTTGTGTTTTTAAATAATTTGTGAATATAAATTGAATATTCAGAATAATCAATATATAAAAAATTATATCAATTTTATAACAAAATTGATATCGGTGTAAAGGTTTTTCTATGTATTTTTAAAACCCCGTAATCTTTTACTGCTTGGATATGTTTTTTTGTCGGGTATCCCTTATGTGTTGCAAATCCATACTCAGGATACAATTTGTCATATTCGTCCATAATTCGATCTCTGTATACTTTTGCAAGAATTGATGCTGCTGCTATAGATGCACTCTTAGAATCACCCTTAACAAGTGGTAATTGCGGGATTGTCAGGAGCTTGTTCTTCAGTCCATCTACGAGGACAAAATCAGGCAATATGTCCATTCCCTCAATTGCAAGTTTCATTGCTAAACAAGAACTTTGTAGAATATTAATCCTGTCAATCTCATCATTATCAATCACTTTTATTCCAAAGCAAAGACATTTCTCTATTATTTCATCATAAAGTTTTTCTCTTTTTCCAGGAGAAACTTTTTTGGAATCATTTAAATCTTTCAAAAACAAACCTTCAGGCAGGACTACTGAAGCCGCAACTACCGGACCGGCAATTGGACCTCTGCCAGCCTCGTCTGTTCCTGCAATTATTTGATATCCTTGGCTCTTAATCTCTCTTTCAAAGTGATACAGCTGATCCACTCTCAATAATTCTGCTTCTAGTTTTTCAGCTTTCCCCTTAATTTTGTTCAAGATTCTTTTCCTCCCCAGGTGATTCAAGAGTAACTCTTCCAAGAAAGCCTTTTCTAAATTCTGTAATAATTATTGAGGCAGTTTTTCCAAGATCAACGGCTCCTCCTTTTAAAAGGCAGCCTCTTTTTTCACCAATTCTTTGGGCAACATCTGGAGCCTCCATGTTAAGTTCTTCATCAGAAAGCTTGTATCTCTCTTTTAACTGTTCCGGATAATTATTTTTTAGGTACTCGATCAGGGCAGTTGAAGATGGTTCAAAATGGAATACTTCATCTTTAATCGCTCCCGTCAGCGCCAGCTTCAGTCCAGCCTCTGGATCTTCAAACTTTGGCCACAAGATTCCAGGAGTGTCCATTATTTCTATTTCATTATCAAGCTTAACCCACTGTTTTCCTCTGGTTACACCAGGTTTATTTCCAACCCTGGCCGATTGTTTACCAATAAGTGAATTAATAAAGGTGCTTTTCCCTGCATTTGGAATTCCCACAATCATAATTCTGACAGCAAAGGATTTAATACCTTTTTTAAGTTTTTTTTCTCTTTTCTCTTTAGTTAAAATTTCTATATTATCTTTGATAATTTTCTTAATATTTTTTGAATCTTTCAGGGCATTAATTTGCACAGCTTTTGTATCTTCCTGGCTGTCAAAGTATTCGATCCATTCTCTGGTTTTTTTGTCATCTGCGAGATCTGCTTTATTTAAAACAACCAGACGGTCTTTTCCCTTTACTAAATCATCAATAAGGGGGTTTCTGCTGCTCAAAGGAATCCTTGCATCTAATATTTCAACAACTACATCAATTCCTTTTAGATTCTCTTGTATTAATTTTCTGGTTTTGGCCATATGACCTGGAAACCATTGTATTGTCATTTGATATACCTGCTCTTTCTTAAGGCCATAAAACCTTAATTACTTTTCCTTTAATTTGGGAATATTTAACAAATCCCCATTCTCTGCTGTCTGTACTATTATTTCTATTGTCACCCATAAAAAAATAAGATTCTTCTGGTACAATTATCGGCCCAAAATCTTCCATAGTTACTAAAGTAGAAAGATAAGTTTCTTCCACTTCTTCATTATTCCTAAATATTTTATTATTATCTATTAAAATAATATCATTAGGCTTGCCTATTAATCTCTTTACGTAATCAAATTTTTCATCAAGGGGATATCTAAAAACAAAGATTTCATCATATTGAGGGTCCCCGTAATTTAAAATATAAGGAAGTTGGTATACATAAATAAAATCATTTTTTTTGATAGTATCTTTCATTGAATCAGAAGGTATCCAGTAAATTTTAAAAACAGAAATATTAAACATTATAAGAATCAGAGTAGAAAAAATAATCATTTTTCTTTTCATTAGTACCTCCAATTTGCATAAACGTATTATACATTAGAAAAAAAACATAGTAAAGTATTATAGTACAGTTTGTATAATAAAAAACTGTTCCTAATAGGAACAGTTTATCTTTGTTTTATTATCTTCTAATATCTTTAATTCTTGCTGATTTACCTATTCTGTCTTTTAAGTAGTTAAGTCTTGCTCTTCTTACCTTACCGCGGCGAAGAACAGTGATTTTTTCAAGTCTTGGTGAGTGAACAGGGAAAATACGCTCAACAGCAACGCCGTAAGCAACACGACGAACTGTGAAAATATCATTGATACCTGCACCTCTTTTTTTAATAACAACACCTTCGAAAGCCTGAATACGTTCTCTGGTTCCCTCTATTACCTTTACATCAAGGCGTACAGTATCACCAGGTTTGAAATCAGGAACATCCTTTTTTAGTTGTTCGCTCTCAATAGCTCTAATTATATCGTTCATCTGATTACCTCCTTCCTCATAAGATGCTCATAACTCCTTTTCAGAGAAAGCGGAACATCCGTAATCACAACACATGGTATATTACCATATTTTTTTTTATTTTTCAACAGAATTTTTAATTCTGTCAAGAATTATTGCGGCTGCACTTCTCACTGATAAATGATTATAATCCCCGGCTCCAATAACGGGCCTAAGGGTGTAATCAGCTAATTGGAAAATCTCCTCAGCAAGACCCCAGCCAGTACCAAATAAAAGAAGATATTTTTCCTCAGGGTTTTCTTCAGCTTCTTTTACCAGGGTATATATGTCGATTAATTTTTCTCTTTCCCTGGCAGTTGTGACAATTAGTTTATGTCTGCCGTATCTGTTTTCTATTTCCTGAAGATCTTTTACAATTTCTATAATATCAACGGCTTCACTGCGATCAGGATTATATTCCCTGCCATAGCCTTCTTTCCAAAAAGAAATCATTTCCATGGCAAAATCTCTCTGGGATTGATGCGGATGAACAATGAAATATTTGGAAAGGCCAAAAGTTCTGGCACATCTTGCAATATCATGGATATCGAAGTTTGTAACAGATGAAGCTACAATATCACCTTTTTTATTTAAAACTGGATAATGGATTAAAGCTATGCTAAAATTCTTCATTTCTTATTTCCTTAAGAAGTTTAATTTCTTCTTTACTTAATTCTCTGTTTTCAAGAAGATCGGGACGTCTGATTAGAGTTCTTCTTAAAGCTTCTTTAAGTCTCCATTTCCTGATATTTTCATGATGACCTGATAACAGGATCTCTGGAACTTCTTTGCCCCTGAAATTTCTTGGTTTTGTATAATGAGGATATTCAAGAAGTCCGTTATAAAAAGAATCCTCCAAAAATGATGATTCTTCTTTAATTACACCTGGAACAAGACGAGAAATACAGTCTACCATAACCATTGCAGGAATCTCTCCCCCGGTAAGCACATAATCTCCTATAGAATATTCTTTGGTGACATAATCACGAATTCTTTCATCAAATCCTTCATAGTGCCCACAAATAATTGATAATTCTTTCTTTTGTGAAAGAAGAAGGGCATCCTTTTGAGTAAATCTTTTTCCTTGAGGAGAAAGAAGAATTATTTCTTCCTCATCATTTTTGCCCATCCCTGTATTTTGCTCTAAAGCTTCTATCAAAGGTTCCGGCTTAAGGAGCATGCCCTGACCTCCACCAAAAGGTGTATCATCAACAGTTTGATGCTTTGAAAAAGCATAATCTCTAAAATTTATTACATCTATTGTTAGGATTCCTTTATCAATTGCTTTTTTTATCAGGCTTTCATTAAAAGGGCCTTCAAACATTCCCGGAAAAAGAGTGAAAATTTTAAAGTGCAGATCAGGATTCATCAAGAGTACCTTCCAATAACTCAACCTGCATGGTTTGTGTTTCCAGGTCAATTTTTTTAACTACTTGTTTCAGTGCAGGTATAAGAAGATCTTTTTGTCCATTTTCTCTTTTTACTATATAGACATCGTTACTTCCTGTTTGTATTACATCCCTGATTTTTCCCAGATAGTTATTTCCCTCATAGACTTGAAGTCCTATCAGTTGAAATATATAAAAGTGTCCCTCCGGCAGAGGACGGGCATCTTTCATTTCAATAAAAAGGTACTTCCCTTTAAACATTTCTGCCTGATTCATATCTTTTATTTCTTTGATTTCAAGTATAAGGTTATTCTTTTGATATTTTATTGATTCTATAGTAAGTTTTTCTTTTCTTTCACCATCAACAAGATAAATATCCTGAAGTTCTTCAAACCTTTCAGGATAATCAGTGAGAGGCTGAACTTTCACAGCACCCTTGTGCCCATGAGTATTAGTAATTTTACCTACTCTGATCATTAAAAACACCTACCTTATTTCTTGAACAATACCGTCTTTTATTACTATTTCTTGTCTGTTAACCTTGTTAAAATCGTCTCCAATTTTTAATTCATAAGGTCCATCAATTACAGCCTGAACTATTTCATTGCCAATTTCTAGTTTCATAGCTGCTTTAAATTGTTCTGAAAGCTGATTTTTCAGCATTCCTTTTCTTTCTTTTTCTGCTTCAAACTGTGCTCTTAATTCATCAACTTGAGGAAGATTTTTTACAGTAAATTCTGTAATCATTTTTCTGTATTTTTTTTCAAAGTCTTCCATTTCAACTTCTGCTTGTTTTAATGCATTTTGTAAGTCAGCTACAGCTACTTTTTTAAATTCTTCAGTAACTACCTGCTTAATTACAATTTTACGTGTAATGTTAATTGAATCCATTTTGACTCACCTCATTAATAATATAGAAAAAGGGCCTCATAAGCCCTTTACTGGATAATTTCTACGATAACTTTTTTTCCTTCTCTTGTAGCAACTGCTTTAGTAACAGTACGAATTGCTTTTGCAATTCTGCCTTGCTTTCCAATAACTTTTCCCATGTCTTCAGGGGATACTCTAAGTTCAAGAACTATAGAGCGATCTCCTTCAACTTCAGTTACAGTTACTGCTTCAGGGCTGTCTACAAGAGATTTAGCAATATACTCTACTAACTCTTTCAATCAGCACACCTCCATTAGGATTAAATACTCAGCTTATTTTGAGATGCCTTTGTTCTTGAAAAGAGACTTTACAGTATCTGAAGGCTTTGCACCAGTATTTAACCATTTTTCTGCTTTCTCTGAATCTATTTCAACAATAGCAGGGTCAACGTTAGGGTTGTAATATCCAATTTCCTCGATAAATCTACCATCTCTTGGAGCACGGGAATCAGCTACAACTACACGGTAAAAAGGTTTCTTTTTTGAACCCATTCTTTTTAATCTGATCTTAGTTGCCATTTTGTTATCACCTCCTTAAAAAGGGAATTTAATTTTAGACTTGCCGCCTTTTTTAGCCTTACTCATTTGGCCGGAAAGCTGTTTCATCATTTTTTGAGCATCTGAAAATTGTTTTATTAACTTATTTATATCTTGAACTCTTGTACCAGAACCTGAAGCTATCCTTTTTCTTCTGCTGCCATTTATTATAGAAGGATTTCTTCTTTCTCCAGGAGTCATAGATCTAATAATTGCCTGGGTTTTCGCCATTTCTTTTTCATTTAGCTGCATATCGCCCATTTTTGCTTTGTTCATACCTGGGATCATTTCCATCATCTGATCTAACGGCCCCATATTTTTCATTTGTTCCATTTGATAAAGGAAGTCTTCAAGGGTGAATTCTGCCTTCATCATTTTCTTTTCCATTTCTTTGGCTTTTTCCTGGTCAAAGGATGTTTGAGCTTTCTCAATCAGAGTAAGCATATCTCCCATGCCAAGAATACGTGAAGCCATGCGGTCGGGATGAAATGGCTCTAAAGCATCCATTTTTTCCCCCATACCAGCAAACTTAATAGGTTTTCCAGTTACAGATTTTACAGAAAGTGCTGCTCCACCTCTGGTATCACCATCAAGTTTTGTAAGAATAACTCCTGAAATATCAAGAAGATTGTTGAAGTTCTCAGCTACATTAACTGCATCCTGCCCCGTCATGGAGTCAACAACTAATAGTATTTCTTTTGGAGAAACTTTTTCTTTTATATTTTTTAACTCATCCATAAGAGCTTCATCAATATGAAGACGACCGGCAGTATCTATAATTACAATATCGTTTCCATACTCTTTAGCATGAGCAATTGCTTTTTCGGATATTTCAACAGGAGAGATCTCTGTTCCCAAACTAAAAACAGGAAGATCAAGTTGCTTACCTAAAACTTCAAGTTGTTTTACTGCTGCAGGTCTGTACACATCACATGCTACTAACAATGGTCTTCTGCCCTGCTTTTTTAAATGATTTGCAAGTTTACCTGAAGAAGTAGTTTTACCTGAACCTTGTAAACCAACCATCATTATTACTAATGGAGACCTTCCACTCATATCAAGCTTACTTACTGAGCCACCCATTAAACTTGTAAGCTCATCATTTACTAATTTAACTATATGTTGTCCTGGAGTAAGACTTTCAAGTACATCCTGTCCAAGAGCTTTTTCATTTACATTTTTAACAAAATCTTTTACTACTTTAAAGTTAACATCTGCTTCAAGAAGAGCTATTCTTACTTCCCTTAAAACTTCTTTAAGTTCAGCTTCAGAAATTTTTCCTCTGCCTTTTAGTTTTTTTATAACACCCTGAAGTTTATCACTTAAGCCATCAAAAGCCATTCTTTACACCTACTTGTCTATATATTATCAGCAATTTCTTCTATATAAGTTTTAATAGTATCTAATTGATCATAATCTTCAGTTTCCTGTATTTCCTGTAAAACAGAAGCTATTTTATATAAATCTGCTCTGGTAACTTCAATTCTTTTTAAAAAACCAAGTTTTTCTTCCATTGAAGTTAAAATATTTTCTGTTCTTTTTAAATTATCATATACTGCGTTTCTGGAAATATCCTCTTCTTCAGCAATTTCTGCCAATGAAAAGTCCTCCTGATAGTACAGGATAAAATAGTTCTTTTGTTTTTCCGTTAACATTGCCCCATAAAGATCAAACAACTCATTTAGGAGCTCTCTTTTTTCTATCATATCTGCCATATAATCACCACTTGTTAAGTGTTTTTACTTAACAGATAATAATATATTATATTCTATCATTTAAGTCAACATTTTTTTCCATTTATCCCTTATATTCTATACCTTCCTGAATCTTTTCCATCATTTCTTTTCCATAAAATTCTTTTACTATTTCAAGAGAAAGATCTATTCCGGAAGATACTCCCGCAGAGAGCCAGATTTTATCATTTTTTACAATCTTTTCATTAACTATCTCTACATCATATTTATTTTTTAATTCTTCCAAAGAATTTTTGTGAGTGATAGCTTTCATCCCTGTTAACAATCCAGCTTCACCAAGGAAAAAAGCACCAGTACAAACACTAGCTAAAAGTTTAAGGTTAGGTAAGGCATCATTAATAAAATTTATAATCTCCTTTGATTCTGCTTCCTGAACTCTGCCTTTGCCTCCTGGGATAATTAAAATATCCAGATCCTCAGTATTTATATCTGTTATAAGCTTGTCTGAATGAAAACGTAATCCGTTAAAGGCTTTTATTTCTTTATCTCCCCGGCTCAGCAAGATTACCTCTGCTGTATCTTTTCTTATCTTATTAACATAATTAAAAACCTCAAATGGACCAATAAAATCTAACTCTTCAACATTGTCATAAACATAAATTCCAATTTTCATTTTTAACCACCCTCCCTGCATTAGATAAATAAATACCCTTAGAAGCATTTTAGAAAACAAAAAGCATTGCTTATATTAGCAATGCTTACATTAGTCCATGATATATAACTATGTCTCTTAATCCTTCCGGAAAACCTAATCCCTCAGTTTTAAATTTCCACTCTTCATTTTTCTTGTACATAGAACCAATAATGATTCCCGTTTCATTGGAAAATTCATTTTTTAAATCAAAGCGTATTAACTCTTCTTCATTTTCTCCATCCAGAATTTTAAGATAGGAGCTTTCTACTTGACCAAAATTTTGCTTTTTATTTTTCCCTTCGTGGATACTAACAGCAAAAACAAGTTTATATATTTCCAAAGGAATTTTTTCCAGATTAACAATAATTTCTTCTTCCCCTTCTTCTCCAGTTTTATTATCTCCATTATGAATAACTGAACCTGAAGGATCCTGCCTGTTATTATAAAAAACAAAATGTTTGCTGCTCACTGCTGTTCCATTAATATCACATAAAAAAACAGAAGAATCAAAATCAAACTTTACTTTTTTACTCTTATCTATATTCCACCCAAGGGTGATTTTTATTTTATTTAAACCAGGATTATTTTTCGTAACATCTATTTCCTGACCTTTTAGTACTCTAACTGCCAAAGTTTACACCCTCTCTAAAGGCTCTAATCTAATATACTTCATATATTGATTATAAATTATAGTGATTAAAATTTTTTTCCTATAATAAGAAGTTTTTGTAAATTTTACAGATTCTTAAAGAATTATTACCATAAAACTTTTCCTATACTATCTTTAAAGTAAAATATCCCTCCAAGAATTAAAAGGAGAAAAAGGTAACTAATTTCATTAATGTTATCTAATACATCTTTAAAGAAAATGCTGTTTTGAGCCAGAGCCCCCAGGGCGGCCATAAATAAAAAATTAATAATAAAATATATTAGGAAGAAAACACCAAAGGCAATGGCAACCATAAGCATATCTTTAGGTGATTTAAGTAAATCTTTAACCATAAAATGAGACAGAACCTTGCCTCTTAAATTATTTTCAGACACAAAGGGATCTTGCCACCTTGTAGAATCATAGCTGTAATTTCTGTTATCACCCATAAAGAATAAATGTCCTTCTGGAACTGTAACTGGGCCAAAATCCTGATATGATTTTTCATTTATATATGGTTCTTCCTGAATTTCTCCATTTAAAAATAGTTCTCCACTATTTACTTCCACGACATCCCCGCTTAAAGCAATAATTCTCTTAGTAAGATAGGCATTTTTAATTTTTTCATCTGCATTTAGTACTGGGTCATCGGGAGGCAGAAAGGCTACAATGTCTCCTCGCTCAGCATCATTAAATAAATAATAGCTTTTAAAGACAACCAAATGACTCCCAACACTTAAAGTTGGAACCATTGAAGAGGTTGGAACATACATATGAGAAAATAAAAAACTGTTAGTAAAAACAAATGCAATGAGCATGGGCAATATAAAGATTAAAGTTGCTACTATTTTTTTCAATGTCTCTCTTCCTTTGTATTGGATTAGTAAGTAATTATTTCTTTGCTTATTTCTGTGTTAAAAATATCAAGTTTTGACTCTGGGAAGGATATTACTTCCAGGTGACCATCACTTACATATTTTTGATCTGGATTTTCTTCAAAATATTTTATCCATTTATCTAAGTTATCTTCAAAAACTTGAACTCTTTCAAGGGCATAGGGAGGGAAATTCTTATTATATGGAGATGGAGCAGGAGTAGATCCTACTAATAATACTCCAATATTTTCAAAGGCTGTACCTTCATACTCACCTCTGACAGACCACTCGGTTTCTTTAGTACCAATTCCAAAAGGGAGTGCAAGAGTTTCTACTTCGTAGTCAGGAACAATATCTTTTATCATTTTTACAATTAATGCCAACTCTTTTGCTGCTTCTTCCTTAGAAAGAGTATTCATTTTTAAATGGTTAACAGAGTGATTACCAATATCCATTCCGGATTCTATAATATGAGTAATTTTCCTTTTTGATAAGTCTGCACCTTGACCAAAGGGTGAGTAATAGTTCACAAAAAATGTTGCCTCAAGACCGAAATCAGGATAATCTTTATAGAAATTCTCAAGAACTCCAACACCAGATTTTGGGTCAACAACCATTTCCCCTTGTTCATTTTCTATATATCTGAACTGCCCCTGTGTTCCATCATCAAAAGTAATAACCACTGGAGTTTTTCCTGCAGGAATATCAATATTCCCTTGAATCATATCTTTAAGACTAACTGCTACATAGCCTGAGTTATATAATTTCTCTAAGTCCTGTCTAAAACTGGTATAACTTCTTGCCCAGCGTGCATCCTCTTCGCCAATTACATGATATTCAATTATCATAATCCGGCCTAACTCGTTAGCACCAATTTCTTTAATCTTTTCAGGATCGGGATTATTAATCTCGTTTTTTTCAGCCTGATCATTATTTGTAACCCCATTATTATCTAACTTTGGAATCTCATCTTTTCCGCAGCCTGAAATTAATATCAAAATTAATGTAATTATTATTATATACTTTCTCATTTTTTCATTCCTCCCTGAAAATGTAAATTTTTATAAAACAGTGCTTTTCTTAATGAAAAAGCAGCCTCTTTTAAGGCTGCTCTTATTAATATGTATAAAATATGTATTCTTTATAACTCTATGAGCCCCAGGCTTATTTCGATAGCTTTATCAACTTTTTCCATCTGCTCTTTATGTACTTGACTTATTTTTTCTTTAAGCCTGCCTTTATCAATTGTTCGCAGTTGTTCTAATAATATAACTGAGTCTTTTATCAACCCATTTTGCTTTGCAGAAATCTCAACATGTGTGGGTAATTTTGCTTTTGAGATTTTGCTTGTTATTGCAGCTATTATTGTTGTGGGGCTGTATTGATTGCCTATATCGTTTTGTATTACCAATACAGGGCGGGTACCCCCTTGTTCAGAGCCGACCACGGGACTGAGGTCGGCCATGTATATTTCTCCACGCTTTACGTTCATTATTTTACTCTCCAAACACTTTGTCTAAGAGTTCCTGAACCTCATCTTCTAAACACAAGCCCTCACAGGCAATTGATAGATTGATACTGGCCATCTCTTGATAACCTGAGATCATTACATTCTTAATTTGGTACCTTTCCTTCTCGTTAATGTAACTTCTCATGGCTGAGCCGACAATTTCTTCTTGAAAACTTGTTACTACTTGTCTTCTCACCTCTGGACTTTTTACAGCATTTCCATAATAAAATGTCATACTACTTTTACCTCTATCCATTAGTGCACCTCCGGCTTATGATCATTGTCTTTATCAATGACATTATATAAATAAACATCATAATGTGCAAGGACAAATCCTTAATCTAAATATTTTCTCGGTACTCTTTCTGAAATCATGCAAACTACCTCATAATTTATTGTTCCCAGTTTCTTTGCAATATCATCTGCACTTTCACCTATATTACCTCCACCCATAAGAATTACCTCGTCTCCTTTATGGATGTTCTCAATACCATGCAAATCCACCATGCATTGGTCCATACAAATTTTACCCAAAATATTTCTTTTTTCTCCTTTAACAAGAACCTGCCCTTTACCTGTTAAAAGTCTGGTATATCCATCAGCATATCCAATTGGAATAGTGCCAATTTGTGTATCTTCAGGAGCTTCATAAAGCCCCCCATAACTTACCAAAGAATTTTTTGGAATTTTTTCTACCCGGGATAGCCTTGCTTTCAAAGTCATTGCCGGTATAAAGTTTTTATCTTCAAAACATACTTCATCAGAGGGTTTTAAACCATAAAGAATAATTCCTGCTCTTACCATATTAAAATGGGCCTTAGGTAAATCCAAGATAGCTGCACTATTTGAAATATGTTTCCAAGTGATTTTTTTTCCACTTTGATTTTCAATCTTTCCTGTAAAATCAGAGAATACCTTTATTTGATGTTCTGCATAAGATTTGTTTTTTTCATCTGCCTTTGAAAGGTGAGAGAAAATCCCTTCCACTGAGATATTTCCCAAATCCATAATCTTTAATATTTCCTGAAAACTTTTTTCATTTGGCAAAAAACCTATTCTACTCATACCAGTATCAATTTTAATGTGAACTCTTGCTGTTGTGTTCAATTCCCTTGCTTTTTCGTTTAACCTGGTACCTTCCTCATAATCGTAAAGACACAAAATTAAATTATTCTCCAAGCACTTTTGATAATCTTCTGATGGAGTCCACCCTAATATTAATATTTCATCCTCAAAACCTGCTCTTCTAAGTTCTAAAGCTTCTTCCAATATTGCAACAGCAAAAAAGTTAACTCCTTCTTCTTTTAGAGCTTTTCCAGTTTCTACTGCTCCATGACCATAAGCATTCGCTTTAATTACACCGATTATTTTCTTATCACCAATTACCTTTTTGATTTCTCTTACATTATTTTTTATTGCAGATAAATCAATTTCAGCCCAAACTGGTCTTTGAAACAAATTACTCATCTCCTTGCAAAACTTTTATTGCATTTGGCAGAAATTTAATTAAATCAGATGCCATTACACAATATTCAGATAGTTCTTCTGAAGCCATTTCCCCTGCTTTTCCATGTAGATATGAGGCAACAATCATACTCTCAAGAGGGCTTGCACCCTGAGCAGCAAATCCAGCAATAAAGCCAGATAAAACATCTCCTGTTCCACCTTTGCTCAATGAGGAATTCCCAGAATTGTTAAGCCACAGATTTCCTTCAGGGTCAGAAATTATTGTACCTTTTCCTTTAAGTAAAAGATAAACATTATATTTCATTGCAAAATCTCTTACACAATCTTCTTTATTCCTGAGTATATATTCAACAGAATGTCCTGTAATTCTTGAAAATTCCTTTGGATGGGGAGTTAAAATAATAATCCCTTTGTTCTCTAACAATATTTCCGGATTGTTTTTTAATAGATTAATTCCATCTCCATCAATAATTAAAGTATTACAATTGTTAATTACAAGATCCTCTGCTGCACTTTCCAAGTCCACATTTTGACCGACACCGCAGCCAAAAACAATTATGTCTTTTACTCCAATTTCATTTTCTGTTTCCATATAAAGATCTTCAGAAAATGTATTAAAGAGGCTTTCATATACTTCCTTAACAATTACCTCTGGAATATCTGTTTTTAAATATGAAGCAAAACTCTCGCCAGCAAATGATTTAACTAATCCAGCTCCAGCAGCATAAGCACCACGGGAAACAAGCCTGGAAGCTCCCGGCATATCCTTGGAGCCACATATCACAGCTACAGTACCATAACTGCCCTTATGGCTGTCTTGGAAACGTTTTGGAATAATGTTTTTAACCAATTTTCCATCTACTATCTGAATCAATTACCTCACCCCTGAATTATTACGAAGGCTGTTGCTGTTTCTTTACTGTGGCTCAAACTCAAGTGAATTTCTTTTGCTCCTGATTCTTCAAATATTTTTAAAGCCATATTTTTTAATACTATTTCCGGCTTACCTGAACCATCATTTAGAATTTCAATATCCAAAAAGGAAAATTTTGTAAAACCACAGCCCAGAGCTTTTGCTACAGCCTCTTTCCCTGCAAATCGCGCCGCTGCTGACTGATACCTGCTGCCAGTAGTAAAACAATATTCATTTTCTTTTTCCGTCAGTATACGTTCAAGAAACCGGGGATTTTTCTCCCCGGCTTTCATAATTCTTTCTATTTCTATTACATCAGTACCAATTCCTAAAATTTTCAACTTAACTCTCCAAGAATAATATTTTTAAGATCCAAAGCTATTTTATTAATTTCACTCTGGTCACTTCCCTCAACCATAACCCTTATAAGATTTTCTGTTCCTGATGCTCGTACAAGTATACGTCCATCATTACCCAGTTTTTGCTGGTAATTCAGTATACTCTCTTTAACTACAGGGTTCTGCTCCCAGCCATCCTTTTTTAATACTTTTGCGTTTTCCAGTACCTGAGGATACTTGATATAATCTTTAAATAATTCTTCTGTGCTTTTTCCTGTTTCAGCAATAAGGCGAAGAAATATTAGTGCTGTGAGTATTCCATCCCCCGTTGTATTATGGTCAAGAAAAATTAAATGTCCAGATTGCTCTCCTCCGAAAGATCCATCCATTTTTTTCATTTCTTCAAGAACATACCGGTCTCCCACTTTTGCTTCTATAAAATTTATTTCCTCTTGATTAAGAAACTTTTTCAACCCAAGGTTACTCATTACCGTTCCAACAACAAGATTGTTTTTTAGCAACCCTTTCTTTTTTAAATCTCTGGAAACAATGGCCATAATCATATCTCCATCAATTTCCATTCCATTGTGATCGACAAAAAGAACTCTGTCAGAATCACCATCGTGAGCTATGCCAACATCAGCTTTTTCTTTAATAACCTCTTCTTTCAAACTTTCAAGATGAGTTGAACCACAATTAAGATTTATATTTACTCCATTAGGAGTACTATTTATTGCTTTAAATTTACATCCATTAATTTTTAGAATTTCAGGCATCATTTCAGAAGCAGAACCGTTTGCACAATCTACTATTATTTTTAAATCCTTTGTATTTAATGGAAACTCTTCTAAAAGAAAGTTTTTATACTTACTTAGAAGCTCTTTCCCATCATAAATTCGTCCCGTTTTATCTCCTTTGACTCCTGGTATTTCTCCAATGTTTCCTTCAAAAACAAAATTTTCTATAACTTCTTCGGTTTGATCTGGAAGTTTATATCCATTGCTGTCGAAAAATTTAATTCCATTATCAATTGCAGGATTATGGGAAGCAGAAATCATTACTCCTGAGATATAATCAAGATTTTTTGTTAAATATGCTACTGCCGGAGTTGGACATACTCCTAATATATATACGTCCACTCCCATGGAACAAATACCTGCAGCTAAGGAAGCTTCAAGCATATCTCCTGAAATTCTTGTATCTTTTCCAATTAAAATGCCTTTATTTTTGTGTTCTGTTCCTTTTAAAACATAAGCCGCAGCTTTTCCTAATTTAAATGCAAGATCAGAAGTCAAAAATGAGTTCGCCTCACCTCTTACACCATCTGTTCCAAATAATTTACCCATTATCTACTATGTTCTCCTTAAAATTAATTTTCTCTTGTTAAAGTAACCTTTCCTGGAGTTATTTCTACAACTTCTATATTGTCAGGTTTTTCAACTTTTATTTCAAACTCTTGATTAGCTCCAGTATATTTTTCTGCATCTACATAAATATGAAGGTTCTCTATCAGGAAGTCTCTAAACTCCAGGTCATCTCCCTTTAAAACAACACTAATAACATCGTTGCTGGCTTTTAGTACCATATTTTCAGGAGCATTTCTAATTTCCAGTTGTTTTTGAACTCTTTTTTCTACGACATTTTTTTCAAATAATATAACGACTTTTAGATTATCTTCATATAAAGATTTTATATCCCCGGGAATATTTAAAGTTACTTCACGAAGTATTTCGTCTTTATGGTTAGTAACATCAACTGGTGTAGTTCTTACTTCTCTAATATTTTCTATTACTTCGTTCGCTCCGCTTATTCTTACAATTTCTGGTTCCACAACAATTCTTGATACTTTATAGCCATAAGCTGGGATACCTGAAACCGGAACAACAACGGGTACTGATTTACTTGGATTATCTTCTATTACAGGAATGAATATATCTACTAATTCAGGTTTAATTATAATAATGTCTTCATCAACAATCCCACTGCTTCCCCCTTTTATTCTGGGAATTAATTTTAGGGAAAGATTCGACTCAGCATTATCAAGATTCACATCTACCTCTGCAGAGTTTATAGAATTTATCATTTCCAGAGGACCGCTCACTGTAACATGTGTTGTTTTCAGACTTGGTTCAAAGGCAGTAAAACCTTCTTTTGCTTTCCCTGACAGATTTACTTTTAAGGGAACTGGTTTTTCTCCTCTTTCGTCTATATTTAAAAAAACACTTTGGGGTGATATAGAAACAACCTTAACTCCTGGAGGAGCTTCAACAATTACCGGATATTCGCTTTCTCCCATGTTTGCATCTTTTAAGTCAACAGAAACTGAGAAATCAGATACTTTTAAGTTATTAATAGCAATCTGATCTCCTCTGATACTAATATTTACTGTTGGCATTTTTGCAGAGGGGGTTAATGATTCTTCAAGATTTACATATTGAACATCCGCTGTAAAGGTTCTTTCCTGAAAGATATTTTCTTCAGCAACAACATATATCCAAAGTGATATGGCAATAAGCACAGACATCAACTGATATATTTTTTTGGAAGATTTCACTTTTTAAACCTCCAGGGAATAATATCTTTTAATCCTTGATTTTGCTCAATATCTATTTTTTCTAACAGATGCTTTTTTAGTTCACTTTCATTAAAGTTTCTTTTTAATACTCCATCTTCAGCAATTGAAATAATGCCTGTTTCTTCTGAAACGGCAATAACAACAGCATCGGAGTTCTCTGAAAGACCGATTGCTGCTCTGTGTCTTGTTCCTAAGTCTTTGCTGACTCTTGAATTGGTTGTAAGAGGAAGAAAGCAGCCTGCAGCCTGAATTCTGCTTTTTCTTATAATTACCGCTCCGTCATGAAGGGGAGTATTTGGAAAGAAAATATTTTTTAACAATTCTCTGGTGACTTTAGCTTCCAGAACAGTTCCTGTTTCAAT
Organism: Clostridia bacterium; assembly: GCA_009930175.1. Classification (GTDB taxonomy): domain Bacteria; phylum Bacillota; class Peptococcia; order Peptococcales; family SKKY01; genus SKKY01. Next base: position 17,171 of record RZYW01000002.1, on the reverse strand, counting down.
TATGTCTGCAAGACCAATTTTTCTTTCAATTACAATAAGTGCTCCGGTTTTTTTTGCCGAAAGATCTATTGCAGCTCCAACTATATGATCAACTGTTTCTTCCGCACTTTTATCTTCCCAGAAACTTACAGAACTAATGAAGCCTCCACGTCCGATTTTTTCAAGCATTCTTCTAAGTTCTGGCTGAAAAACAATTGGAAGAGCAACTAATAAAATAGTTTGAGCTCTTTCAAGTATCCAGTTAATCATACTTAATCCAAGATATTTACTTATCCCCGTTGCAAAAAGAAGGACTATTAGTCCTTTTAATAATTGCTCCGCACGGGTATCTTTAATAAGCATGAATATTTTATAAATAAAAAATGCTACAATAATGATATCTATTAAACTAACAAAGGACATTATACCTAATAATCTCTCTACCAAAATATCCACCGTCCAAATATAATATTAACTATCAACATATTATATCAAAATTACAATAAATTTGATAGAATATAACAATAGCTTTAAATATTTTTTCTTGACAGGAGGGGTTCCATGAAAAAGAATATTGCAGTCCTTACAATTATCACAGTTTTATCCGGTTTCTTTTTCGTTTCAGTTTATAATTATCAACTGATTTCAAACATTAAAAGCAATCCTCAAAGAAACAGCTCCCTTGTAAAAATTATAGAAAATCTTGAAACTGAAATAGAATCTGATCAAGTTCGCCTTAATGAAATGAGAGCAAAAATTGAAAATATAGAAATACTTCTTTCAGATGAACAAAAAGCAATTCAAACTTTAAGAAATGAGCTGGCTCTCCAAAAAAAAGCGGCTGGACTTGTTCCTTTGCAAGGACCTGGAATAAAAGTTATCCTTGATGACAACAAAGATGGCTTATCAGACAATCCAGAAAGCAATCCAAACAATTATATTGTCCACTATGAAAGTCTGTTAGCTCTGGTGGAAGAAATTAAAAGAGCTGGAGCAGAAGCCATTTCAATTAATGAGCAAAGGCTAATTACAAGTTCTGATATTAGATGCGTAGGAAATGTAATCCTTGTAAACACAGCAAGAATTGCCCCTCCTTTTGAAATTTCAGCAATAGGAAACCCAATGCTTATTGAGAAATATGTTCTTAATTCAAGTGAATATGATTTTTTACAATCTTCTCAAATACCAATAACTTATGAACTGTTCACTGGAGACCAAACTATCACAGTACCAAGTTACAAAAGCAATATAACTTTTACTTATACTCAATTGGCTAACTAATCAGGGAGTGTTAATTATGTGGTTTTTACCATTTTTGGGTCTTTTTGTCGGAGCGGCCCTAGGATACCTTTTAAATATCGAAATACCAGCTCACCTTGTTAAATATTTCTCAGTTGCTTTTCTTGCTGCCCTGGATACAATTTTTGGTGGTATTAAAAGCATCCAAGATGGAAGCTTTGAAGGAATTCTTCTAATTACTGGTTTTTTCACAAATATGCTTGTAGCAGGATTCTTTGCATATATTGGTGACAGTATTGGTGTTGACCTCTACCTTGCTGCTGTATTTGCCTTTGGAGTGAGAATTTTTAGCAATATTTCTCAAATAAGGCATAATATAATCTCAAAATATTTCAAAATAAACCGGAATGATAATAATGAATAAAAAACAAATTGCTCTGACAGTAATTTTATTCTTTTTTGGTATCCTTACTACTACTCAGTACCGCTCCCATGTTAGTTCATATAGTGATTTAGAAAACCAGGAGCAAGAATATCTTGCAGCAATGGCTCGTGAACTTACTACCAAGAAAAGACTAATTGACAGTGAAATAATTGAACTTGAAAGACGTCTTTTTGAGCTGGAAAATTCAAATTCTTCTAGCAAAGTAATTGTTGAAAACCTAACTGCTGAAATTAACAACCTTCAAAAAATCAACAGTACTGTTCCTGTAAAAGGTCCAGGAATAATTTTGACAATTGATAATAGCTCCCCTGTTATTTACACCGATCTGGTAAAAATAATAAATGAGCTTTGGAATTCCGGAGCAGAGGCTATTAGTGTTAATGATATCAGGGTTTCTTCACGAACGTATTTTTATCAATCTGACGAAACCTACCAAATGACTATGAATACGAACCTTCTAGATGCTCCATATTCAATAAAGGCTCTCGGCAATCCTCAGGTTTTAAAAACCGGAATTGAATTGCCAGGAGGAATTATAGATAATCTTAAATTGTACGGTATACATCCAGATATAAACACAATCCCTGAAATTTCTTTACCTGGAATAGATTCAGTTCCTTCATATTCCTATGCTAAAGAAATAAATTAGGTTCAGATTAAGAGGTGTTTTTATGATTCAACAAGGGGATACTTTGATTTTCAAGGCAAAAAACGCAGTATTTAAAGATGTTTATAAAACAAGAGCTGTAAGCATCGACGATGACTTTATTTTTCTTGAAGTTCCTTTCGTTAACGGGCAGCCTGTTCTTCCTAGTGAGGGAACAATGTTTTATATATTTAATCAAAGAACTCGTGAAGAACATATTTCTGAATTAGTTGAAAAACAAATTTCACCTGAAATGTATTTGAAAATAAAAAAACCATTTTACAGAAAAGGAAATAAAACCAAATTTATCTCTGTAGCAAGCGGAAAAGGCGGCGTTGGTAAAACCAGCTTTTCAATTAATCTTGCTGTGGCTCTTAGCCAAAAAGGATACAGCACCTTCCTTTTAGATGCAGATATGGGAATGGCTAATGTCGATATTTTAATGAATCTTCGCTCCAGATATACTATTAAAGACATTATAGATAATGATATTAGTATTCTTGAAGCAGTTATTGAAGGTCCAGGTGGCGTTAACGTTATTCCTGGTGGTTCTGGATTCAAAGACCTTGCTAACATAGATATTTGGAAATTCAATAAGTTAATTAACAGCTTTAGTGAACTTGAAAAATTTGCTGATTTTGTAATTATTGATACAGGAGCTGGAATTGCAAATAATGTAATTAACTTTCTTCTTGCCAGCAACGAAGTTCTTGTTATTACAACACCGGAGCCCCACTCTATTACAGATGCTTATGCTTTAATTAAAACAATTGATGAAGCAGACCCGGAAATAATGATTAAGTTAATAATTAATAAAGTTGAAAGTCCCGAAGAAGCTAATTTTATTTCATCTAAAATTATTAATGTCGCAAGGCAAAACCTTAAAATAAAAATTCTTAAATATGGATTTATTATGGAAGATTTAGCTGTAAGCAGAGCAATAAAAAAACGCCGGCCCTTTATGATTACCGAAATAGATTGTGATGCTTCAAAGTGTGTTGAAAATATTAGCAATTTGATAATTAATAAACCATATACTGAACCTCCCGCTAAAAAGAGCTTCTCAGAAAGGCTTATGGAAGTTTTTAACCGTTAAAATATTAAAAGGGCAATGCTTTTTAAAAGCATTGCCCTAAAATTTTATCTTTAATTATATTTCTTCACAAACAAGTTTTGTAAATTCTTCTGTACCAACTTTTATGCTGTCTTTTCCTGCTATATCACCAGTAGCGTAACCTTTAGCCAGTACATTTTCTACAGCTTGTTCTATTTTTGTAGCAATATCATCTTCATTAAAAGAACTTCTAAGCATCATAGCTGCAGATAAAATAGTAGCAATTGGATTTGCCTTATCCTGTCCAGCAATATCTGGAGCAGATCCATGAGCAGGTTCATAAAGATTTATTTTCCCGCCAAGGCTTGCTGAAGGAAGCATTCCTAAAGATCCCGCAATACTTGCTGCCTCATCAGATAAAATATCTCCAAACATATTTTCAGTTACAATAACATCAAATTGCTTTGGATTTATAATTAATTGAATTGAAGCATTATCTACATACAAGTGCTCCACTTTTACTTCAGGATAATTAAAGGCTACTTCTTCAACTACTTCTCTCCAAAGTCTTGAGGTTTCCAAAACATTGGCTTTATCAATTGAATGTATTAATTTTTTTCTTTTCATTGCCATTTCAAAAGCTTCAACAACTATGCGCTTAATCTCTTCCTTTGAATAGGAAATTGTATCAAAGGCTTCGTCACCTTCTCTGCCTTTTTTACCAAAATATGCTCCACCTGTTAGTTCTCTTAAGATAATAAGATCTACACCTTCAAGGTACTCCGGCTTCCAGGCAACCATATCAGCTAATACAGGAAAATATTTTACTGGTCTTACGTTACAATATAATCCTAGTCTTTTTCTTATTTCCAAAAGTCCCGTTTCTGGTCTTAAAGTTCTTTCTACTTTATCCCATTTAGGTCCGCCAACTGAGCCAAGAAGAATTGCATCTGACCTTTGTACAATTTCCCAAGTCTCATCTGGAAAAGGTTTACCATATTTATCTATGCCTGCTCCTCCAAAGTAAGCTTCCTCAAAGGACATGTCTAATTTATATTTTTCAGAAACCTTGTAAAGTACTTTTAAAGCTGAATCTACAATTTCTTTTCCAATTCCATCACCAGGTAAAACTGCTATTTTATACAATTACTTCACCTGGCCTTTCACGTAATTTAACAAATTCCCTTTAGCAATTATTTCTTTAATAAATTCAGGGAAAACCTCTGTTTTATAGGTTTTACCTTTAGTTACATTTACCAGTTCTCCTGTATCTACATCAATTTTAAGCTCATCTCCATGGTCAATTTCGTCAACAGCCTCTGGAGCTGTAACAATAGGAAGACCAATGTTAATTGAATTTCTATAAAAAATACGAGCAAAACTTTTTGCCACAACAACACTAATTCCTGCCGCCTTAATAGCTATAGGCGCATGTTCTCTGGAACTTCCACAACCAAAATTCTTACCTGCAACAAGAATATCTCCTGGAGAAATAACATTAGCAAAATCTTCTATAACATTCTCAAGGCAATGCTCTCTCATATTCTCATCACTTGCATCGTTTAAATATTTTGCAGCAATGATTAAATCAGTATCAACATCATTTCCAACTTTCCATGCTTTTCCCTGATAATTAGTCATTTATTTTACCTCCTCAGGTGAACTGATTTTTCCTGTTATTGCTGAAGCTGCTGCAATTGCTGGGCTGGCTAGATATACTTCACTTTCCACATGACCCATTCTGCCAACAAAATTTCTGTTTGTTGTAGAAACAGCTCTTTCACCCTTTGCAAGAATTCCCATATATCCACCTAAACAAGGTCCGCAGGTTGGAGTACTAAACACTCCCCCAGCATCTATTACTATATCAACAATACCTTTATTAATACATTCTTTATATATTTCCTGTGTTCCAGGAATAACAATAAGTCTTACATGAGGAGCAACTTTTTTACCTTTAAGGATATTTGCTGCAATTTCCATATCTTCAAATCTGCCATTAGTACATGAACCAATAACCGATTGGTCTATTACTATATCTTCTTTAATATCATAAACAGACTTTGTATTTGAAGGTAAATGAGGGAAAGCTACTTGTGGAGTAAGATCTGCAAGATCAATTTCTACTTCCATTGAATAAACTGCATCAGAATCACTTTCATACACAGTGTAATCTTCCTTAAACCTGTCCTTAATATATGCTTTAGTTAATTCATCAACAGGGAAAATGCCGTTTTTTGCTCCAGCTTCAATTGCCATATTTGCAATAGTCTGGCGTCCGTCCATAGTAATATATTGAAGTCCGTCCCCTGTAAATTCAAGAGCCTGGTAACGAGCTCCATCAACTCCTATTTTTCCGATAAGATAAAGAATGACATCTTTTCCTGAAACCCATGGATCTTTTGGTTTATTCTTTACAATAACCTTAATAGACTCGGGTACTCTAAGCCAAATTTCTCCTGTAGCCATTGCTGCTGCAACATCAGTACTGCCAACACCTGTTGAAAAAGCACCCAGTGCTCCATAGGTGCAAGTATGAGAATCAGCACCAATAATAAGCTGCCCTGGTCCAACAATTCCCTGTTCTGGAAGAAGACAATGTTCCACTCCCATTCTTCCCACTTCAAAATAGTGAGTTAAATTTTGTTCCATGGCAAATTCTCTTAACTCTTTACACTGTTGTGCGGACTGGATATCTTTATTTGGTGCAAAATGGTCTGGAACCATAACTACTTTGTCTTTATCGAAAACTTTTTCAGTTTCAAGTTTCCTGAATTCTCTAATTGCAACTGGACCAGTTATATCATTACTTAGAACTATATCTGTCTTAGCATTTATTAAATCCCCCGGCTTAACTGATTCTAAGCCTGCATGGGCAGCAAGTATCTTTTCAGTCATTGTCATTCCCATATTGTCACATCCCTTATTAACTATATTTTTTTTCGTAATTTAAAGCTTTGTTAATACCGTTTACATAGGAACGGGCGCTGGCCTCAATTATATCAACACTAACACCTTTTCCAATAAAGACTCTGCCTTTATAACGAACTTTAGTTAAAACTTCACCCTGAGCATCTTTTCCAGAGGTAATTGAGTTTATTTTGTAATCTTCAAGAACAAATTCTCCATTTACAATTGAATTTATTGCTTTATATATAGCCTCAATCGGACCTTTTCCTGGCTCTGCTTTTTCTATAAGCTCATAATTAAGTTTTAAACCTACTGTTGCTGTTGCTGATATATTTGTTCCAGAGGAAACATGAAGATACTTAAATTCATATATCTCATCTTCTTTAAGAATTTCTTCATCAACAAGAGCGATTAAGTCTTCATCTCGGATTTCTTTTTTCTTATCACATAAATCTTTAAATCTGGCAAAAAGATCATTTAATCTGTCGCCCTCTATTTCATAACCCAACTCCATCAGTTTTGCTTTAAAACCGTTTCTGCCAGAATGCTTGCCCAACACTAAAGTATCTACAGGAACCCCAATCATTTCAGGATTCATAATTTCATAGGTTTCTCTGTTTTTAAGCATTCCATCCTGGTGAATTCCAGATTCATGAGCAAAAGCATTCTTACCAACTATTGCTTTATTTGGTGAAATAGCAACTCCTGTAAGTCTGCTAACTAAGTTACTGGATCTGTAAATTTCTTCTTTAATTATGTTTGTTTCTTTATTGTAATAATCTCCTCTTGTGAAAAGGGCCATAACTAGTTCTTCCATGGAAGCGTTACCAGCTCTTTCTCCAAGACCATTAACAGTTGTTTCTACCTGAGTTGCCCCATTTTGGATTGCTGCCAAAGAATTCGCAACAGCTAACCCTAAATCATTATGACAATGTACACTAATTCTGGCTTTGTTTATATTTGGGGTGCCTTCTTTAATACTTTTTATAAATGCACCATACTCTTTTGGAGTGGCATATCCAACTGTATCAGGAATATTAATAGTTGTAGCCCCAGCATCAATTACTTGCTCAAATAATTCACATAAAAATGGTACTTCACTTCTGAAAGCATCTTCAGCTGAGAATTCAACATTTTCCACATAGTTTTTTGCATGTTTTACTGCTTTTACTGCAGCCTCGATTACTGCTTGTGGCTCCATTTTTAATTTATATTTCATATGAATAGGACTTGTCGCAATAAAAGTATGAATTCTAGGTCTCTTAGCATTTTTAATTGCTTCCCAGCATCTGTCTATATCAGCAAAATTCGCTCTGCTTAATCCTGCTACTTCTGCATTTTGAACTACTTCCGCAACTGCCTTAACTGCTTCAAAATCTCCAATAGAAGCTATAGGAAATCCAGCTTCAATACAATCTACACCTAACTTATCAAGTTGCTTTGCAATAATAATTTTCTCTTTAATATTTAAACTTACTCCTGGGGTTTGCTCCCCATCTCTTAATGTGGTATCAAAAATGTATATTTTATTATCCACTTTAACCAGCCTCCTGTTTGAAAAATAACGGGACAACTATGTCCCGTTATTTTGTCATATTATTTAAGTGCTTACTTTTTTAACCAGGACATGCTGTTTCTGAGGTTTCTTCCTACTTCTTCAATTAAATGATTATCATCAATTCTCTTTAATGCATTGTATTTTGGTCTTTTTGCAATATTGTCAAGAAGCCATTCTTTTGCAAAAGCTCCTGTTTGAATATCTTTTAAAACTGCTTTCATTTCTTTTCTTACATCTTCGTTGATTAATCTTTTACCAACAATTAAATCTCCGAATTCAGCTGTATCACTAATTGAGTAACGCATGTTGGCAATTCCCCCTTCATACATTAAATCAACAATTAATTTTAATTCGTGAAGACACTCAAAATAAGCAATCTCTGGCTGGTATCCAGCTTCAACTAAAGTGTCAAAACCTGCTCTTACAAGCTCAGTCATACCACCACAAAGAACAGCCTGTTCACCAAATAAATCAGTTTCAGTTTCTTCTGCGAATGTAGTTTCAATTAATCCTGAACGAGTACAACCAACACCCTTACCAAATGCTAATGCTCTTTTTTGACAGTTTCCAGTTGCATCTTGCTCAATTGCAATAAGACCAGGTACTGCCTGACCTTCAACGTATAATCTTCTTACCATATGGCCTGGGCCTTTTGGAGCAATCATAAATACGTCTACATCTTCTGGTGGGTTAATTTGTTTAAAGTGAATGTTGAATCCATGAGAAAAGGATAAAGCATTTCCAGGCTTTAGATTTGGCTTAATATCTTTTTCATAAACATCTCCCTGATATTCATCTGGAAGAAGAATGTGAATAATATCAGCTTTTGCACAAGCTTCAGCTATTGGATATACTTCTAAGCCATCTTCTTTTGCCTGAGCTACAAATTTTGAACTTGGTCTTAAACCAACAATTACGTTTAAGCCGCTGTCCTTCATGTTTTGTGCCTGAGCGTGTCCCTGACTACCATATCCAAGAACTGCGATAGTCTGACCCTTTAAATCTTCCAAATTTGCATCATTGTCATAATAAATTTTTAGCATTGAAATGCCTCCTTATAATATATAAATAAAAATTTTAAATTTTATCTTTCTTTTTGACCTCTTACCATTGAAATATGACCTGTTCTTGAGAACTCAATAATTCCAAAAGGTTTAAATGTATCTATCATTGCTTTAATTTTTGTTTCATCACCAGTTGCTTCTATAATGAGAGATTTTCTGCCTATATCGAGAACTCTGGCTCTGAAAATATTGGCTAATTCAATTATTTCTACTCTTGTTCCAGTTTCTACTGCAACTTTAATCAACAATAACTGACGTGCTACTGTTTCTTTGCCTGTAATATCTGTTACTTTTAATACATCAACCATTTTATTAAGTTGTTTTGCAACTTGTTCAATGACCTTGTCATCACCAGCAACAACAATTGTGAGTCTTGAAATTATAGGATCTTCTGTTTCACTGGCAATAAGACTAATTATATTATACCCTCTTCTTGAAAAAAGGCTTGTAACTTTTGTTAATACCCCAGGACTGTTTTCTACCATTACAACAAGTGTGTGTACTCTGCTGCTTTCACTCATTATTTACACCCCCAGATTTCATCTAATGAACAACCAGCGGGAACCATTGGGAAAACATTGGCTTTGCAGTCTATGCGATAATCAAGAAATGCTGGTTCTCTGCCATCATAATTTTCTGTAAAAACCTTGTCTACTTCTTCTTTTCCCTCTATTTTAGCTGCTTTAATTCCATATGCCTGAGCAAGTAATTCCCAGTCTGGAGAAAATTCGAATAATGTTTGAGAATAATTTGATTCGTGGAAAAGCTCTTGCCACTGACGAACCATTCCTAAACAACGATTGTTCATTAATACTATTGTAATTGGAAGGCTGTACTGACGAACAATAGCCATTTCCTGAAGATTCATTTGGAAGCTTCCATCTCCAGTAATCAGGACAACTCTTTTATCTGGGTTTGCAACTTGAGCTCCAATAGCTGCGGGAAGTCCATAGCCCATGGTTCCCAATCCACCAGATGTAAGGAATGATTTTTCACCCTTTGGATGTATATAAAGAGCACTCCACATTTGATGCTGTCCAACATCTGTTACAACAATTGTTTTATCATCTATATATTCATTAATAAATTGTAATAAGTTTTCTGGTTGGATTCCTTCTTCAGGAATAGGTTTCTTTTTATTTACCCCTTGAATTTCTTTAATCCAAGGTTCTGTATTTAACGGACCTTCGATATTTTTATCAACATTGGTTAAAAATTCTTTGCAATCAGCTACAATTGGAATATCTGTAACAATGTTTTTATCAATTTCAGCTGCTTCAATATCTACATGAATAATTTTTGCCTTAGGAGCAAAACCATCGGAACGGCCAACAACCCGGTCACTGAACCTCATTCCAATTGCAATAATTAAGTCACTTTCCTGAATTGAATAATTTCCCTTTACGGTACCGTGCATTCCTACCATTCCAAGAAAAAGATCATCTCCTGAAGGATAGGAGCCTTTGCCCATTAGAGTAACAGCAACAGGAATTCTTAATTTTTGAGCAACTTCCTGTAATTCCTTTTCAGCCCTGCCAATTACTATACCGCCACCTGCAATAATTAATGGCTTTTTACTCTTTTTAATTGCTTCAAAAGCTTTATTAAGCTGGTTAATATTAATTTTAGGTGTAGCTAGTTTCTTTAATACATGTTTTCTTACAACAGGCTTTTTTGTTTTTGTAACTATTTGCATTAGTACATCTTTAGGTACATCAATAAGTACCGGGCCTGGTCTTCCAGTCTGAGCAATATAAAAAGCTTCTTCCACAATGGCTGGTATATCTTCAGCGTCTTTCACAAGATAATTGTATTTCGTAGAAGATAAGCTAAAACCTATTGTGTCTGCTTCCTGAAAACTGTCCTTACCAATAAGATGCTGGGCAACCTGTCCTGTAATAGCGACCACAGGAACTGAGTCCATCATTGCAGTCCCCAATCCTGTTAATAAATTCGTTGCACCAGGACCGGAAGTTGCAAAACAAACTCCAACTTTTCCGGTAGATCTTGCATATCCGTCAGCAGCATGAGCAGCACCCTGTTCATGTCTCATCAAAATATGCTGAATATTACTTTTAGGTAACACATCATATAAAGGTAAGAGGACGCCGCCCGGGATCCCAAAAACTTTGTCTACATTTTTTTCTTCCAGGCACTTTAGCAATAATTCTGCACCAATCATAAAACAACATCCCCCTTATATTATTTGTGTTATATAACAAATTGTTATTCTTAATACTATATTATAATATTCAAAATAATACAATATGCAAATTAGCATTATCAGCTAATTTTTAGGATTTTTTTAAATAACTCTTTATTGGCTTCCAGCTTCTCTTCGCTGCCAATAACACAGTAGATATTTTCATTAATAACAGAGTCTATTATCTGTGCAAAATTATTTAAATCTTCTATTTTTGTATCAAGTATTTCTTCTCTGATTTTTTGCAGATCTTTGTGTTCTATTTCCTGGAAGTAATACAGATTTGAGATTTTCCCTTTATTACTTACACTAATTGGGGCATCATAGTCTCCCATTGTACCTATAATATATCTTTTTAATTCTCTTTCGTTTAACTTTAAATTCCTAAAAAATTCACTACTTTGATCATATACATTTAGGGTCTCTGTTAAATTTGGGTCTCTATATGAACTAAATAAAACATTCCCTAATATTGATACTGAAGCAAAACCACCATAAGCTCCCCCTGCCACTCTAAGCTTATTCCAAAGATAATCCGTATTTAAAATTTTTGCAGCTACTCGCATGCTTCCATTGTATGTGAAGCCTTTATTATAAAAACTTCCACCCTTTATCACATATTGAATCCTGGCAGGTATGCTTATACCTTCAAGAAGATTTTCAGGCTGAAAAGTATATTTAACTTTAGGATTCTCACTTAATGGAAGAGTCTTTAAATACTTCGAGATGATATTCACTGCTTCATCAATTGTTTCTTTGTCATTTGTAATACTAACTGTCAGGTTATTTAGTGCAAAGATATTTTCAAAAACCCATTGAAGATTGTCAGTTATATTATCAAAATCATTCTCAAAGTTTCCTAATAATTCTTTCAGAAAGTAATAGTATTCTATGTTCCCTTCTTCTTGATATTTACCTGAAACAGAAAAATAAGAAGCTAACCTTGTTTGAGCTATTCCCATTGAATCATCAAGGAACTCATTTTCTTTAATTGCCTTAAGCTCAATTAATTCTTCCTTTAATCTTTTTTTATCTCTAAAAATGGTTTCTTTAATAATTTCCATAACAAGAGGGATGGACTTTTCAAGGTTATATCCAAAGGTTTTTGTGCTCACCCTCATTGTTGGAAAAATATCTCTTGAACGATAACGATTAATACAGGACACAGAAAAATCAATACCACCAGTATAAATATTTATCATCCTGGAAAGTTTTTGATAATCATAATTTTTTGTAGAAAGACTCGTAAGAATGTCGTTTAGAAGATAAATATATTTAATTTTATTCTCAGGGATTCTGTCTGTATTAAAGTACAGATCTAAATATGCAATTTTATTCGTAAACATTGGGTGTAAAATGTACTTTAGTCCATCTTTTTCTATTATCTCTCTGGGAATTTCTTCATGCTCTCTTTTTATATCATTTATATCAATAACCGGAATACATTCAAGTTTTTCTGGAGTATCTTCTTCAGTTTGATACTTTTGTAATCTGGCATTTTTATTATTTATTTCAATTAGCTCTTCTTCTGAAAGTTCAGCTTTTGTTTTTTCCAACTTTTTCTTTATTAAATCATTGCTCTTCTCTTCTACTCCTTGTTCTGGTAAAAGCAACACATTAGCAGCGTGTTGATTATCAAAAAAGTATTTTTTAATCACTCCTTCAAACCAACCCTTATTCATCTCTTCTCTTAATTCAGCAATTTCTTTAGAGAAACTTAAAAACATAACTGGATTATCACTATAGAGCCAGCTGTTCATTACTGATTGGGTATAGTTTATCCCCTTCCCGGGAGAAAGAGCATTTTCTCTAAGTCTAAATTCCAGAGTGTTTAATGCACCTGTTAATAATTCTTCATCAATACCATTAGAAACAAGCTCTTCTAAATATTCATTAACAATATTTTCAAAAAGAAGAAAATGTTTTTCTTCAGAATTTCTTGCTAAAAAAGTAAAGAATGGCTGTTGCCCAACAGTATAATAAAAACCATCAATTTCCTCTGCAATTTCTGCATTCATTAATCTTTTTTTCAGCTCTGAACCTGTCACATCAAAAAATACCTTTTCAAGAACCATAAAAGAAAGAACTTCTTTTTTATCAGTAATTTTTCCTGTAACATAACTTTTCGCTAAGTATGTTTTATTGTTTTTATCTTGTTCCTTGCTTATTCCATATATTCCCTTTACATTTTTTATCTCTTTAAAGGATTCCTGAATTGGTATTTCATAATCATCATCTATATAAGAGTAATTACTTAAATATTCATCATCCAAATATCTTAAAAATTCCACTACATCCATTTTGCCGTATAAGAAAAAATAAGCATTTGAAGGGTGGTAATATTTCTGATGATACTTTTTAAAATCTTCATATTTAAGCTCTGTTATATAATCTGGATTACCTCCAGAATCAAGGCCATAGGAATTATCTGGATAAAGAGCACCTTTAATTTGATTAATAAGTACTCTGTCTGGAGATGAATATGCACCCTTCATCTCATTAAATACTATTCCGTTATATTTAAGACTTTGATCATTTGAATCTTCTTCATATCTCCAGCCTTCTTGTAAAAATATTTCTTCTTTTTCCAGAACCAGGGGATTAAATACAGCATCTAAATATGTGTCAGCAAGATTTTTAAAATCTTTATCATTAATGCTGGCAACAGGATACATAGTTTTGTCTGAAAAAGTCATAGCATTTAAAAATGTACTAAGGGAACTTTTCCTTAACTCAAGAAATGGCGATTTAACAGGATATTTTTTTGATCCCGAGAGGACACAATGCTCTAATATATGAGTCAGTCCCGTTTCATCTGTCGGTGGTGTTTTAAATGATACGGAGAATGTTTTGTTTTCATCATCATTCTCAATGTATAAAAGTCCCGCCTTAGTTTTTTCGTGAACAAATTGATATGTCCAGCTGTTTATATCTTCAATATGATTCTTCCTAATTAATTTAAACCCATGATAAATTGTATTTTCAATCATAATTTTCCTCCTTTGTGATCTTCAAGCTTACCCTGAAGGTCTGCCCATTCTTCCATATATTCTTCTGATAATTTTTGATTTATTTTCAGGTTCGAACTAATTTCCTCGCTTCTTTGAAAATCCTTGTATATTTCAGGATCAGAAAGAAGTTTACTACATTCTGCAATTATTCTATCTGCCTCTTCAATTAAAAGTTCAAGTTCCTCCAGCCTTTGATTAACTTTATAAATATTGATTCCTTTGGCTTTAATCTCTTTCCCTTTGTTTAGATCAGTTTCCAAACTCTTTTTTAAATTTAATTCAGCTAAGTTTTTTTGCTTCTCTTCACCATACTCGGAAAATGATCCTTCGAAAAACTCTACTTTTCCTTTTTTAATTATCATCAAACGAGTAGCAAGAAGATCCAGTAATAGGCGATCGTGAGAAACAAAGAGGATTGTACCTTCAAATTCAGAAAGTACCTGAATAATAATATTCTTAGACTCAATATCCAAATGATTTGTTGGTTCGTCTAAAATTAGAAAATTCGGTTCCTCTAAGATAAGCTTAATAAAGGCAACCCTTGATTTTTCTCCTCCACTAAGGCTTTTAATCTTTTTATCAAGATCCTCCTGGAAGAATAAAACAGATGCTAACATCTCTCTGGCTTTTTCAAAAGTTATATTAAAATTTTCAGTTATTTCCTGAAAAACAGTTTTTTCTGGATCCAGGGAACTGTGGTGCTGATCAAAATAGCCAGCTTTTACACCAGCACCAAAAATAATGTCTCCCTTGTCCTGGCTCTTGTTTATAATTGTATTGATTAATGTTGTTTTTCCGGAGCCATTGGGGCCAATTATTCCTGTAGCTTCTCCTTGCTTAATTAAAAAGGTCAAATCTTTAAATTCCAGTTCTGGATGAATGAACTTTGAAAGATTCTTTATTTTAAGAATTTCTTTTCCTGTATGTGAAACCTCCCCAAATCTCAATTTAATATTCTTATTTTGAAAAACATCATTAAGAAGCTCTCTTCTTGATAATTGTTTTTCTCTTCCTCTTGCTTGTTTTGATTTTATACCTGCTTTATATTTTTTTATATATTCCTGAATACTGCGAATTTCTTTTTGCTGTTTTTCGAAAGCTTTCTTATCAGAAGTCTCTTTCTCCATTTTTAAAATCTGATACTTTGTATAATTTCCCGGATAAGAGGTAATTTTTTTATTACTCACCTCTAATACTCTTGTGACAACTTTATCAAGAAAATAAGAGTCGTGGGATATAACAAGTATTGTGCCAGGGTAGGATGATAGATAGTCTTCAAGCCATTGAATACCATCAAGGTCAAGGTGATTTGTTGGTTCATCCAGTAATAAAATATCTGGCTGACTAACCAATAGTTTTGCTAAACTAAGCCTTCTTTTTTCTCCCCCGCTAAGATTTTGGCACTTTTTATTAAAGTCATCATTACTAAATCCCAGGCCTGTCAATATTTTTCTGGTTTGAGCCTCTATTGCATATCCATTTTTCTTTTCATATTCTTCCCTTATTGCACCGTACTGGGCAAGTATTTTATCCAGCTCATTTTCTTCAGCTTTTGAAATAATATTTTCAATTTTCTTTAATTCTTCTCTCATTTTAAGAACTTCAGAAAAACTAGAAATTACATAATCAAAAATCTGAGAATTTATATCAATATATGTATGTTGCTCTGAGTAACCAGTTTTTCTTCCGGCAGCAATATATATGTTCCCGGAATCAACTTCAATTTCACCAGTAATAAGTTTCATAACTGTAGTTTTACCAGAACCATTTACACCTGCGAGAGCAACCTTTTCTCCAGAATTTATTGAAAATGAAGCTTCATCTAAAATAAGGTTATATGAGAAATATTTTGTTATTTTATTAAACTGAAGATCTGACATTTTTTTACCACCTGTTCCAATGTATTTCTTTATTTTATACTAACGGGAATAAATACTGTATACTTTTTTTAAATGATTAAAAATTATCATATTTTTTCAATAATATATGATAAAATGTGTTATAGAATTATTTTAATAAATTATATATAAGGAGGAATTATTGAACTATGAAAGAACTAGGATTAATTGACGGAAAAATTGTAGATTTAGGAGAACATCTTATTTCTATGGAAGACAGAGGCTATCAGTTTGGAGATGGAATCTACGAAGTAACAAGTGTTTTTGATGGCAAACTTTTTATGATTGAGGAACACCTTGATAGATTATATTCAAGTGCAGAAAAAATAAAGCTTGAGATTCCTTATACCAGAGAAGAAATTAAAGGTTTCCATGAACTATTACTTAAAGAGTCAGGCATCAAAAATACAGGTATATATTTGCAAATTACCAGAGGTGCTGCACCAAGAAAGCATAACTTTCCAGTGGGAATCAAACCAGTATTAACAATGGCTATTCGCCCTGGAGATCCTCAAGGAGCTGAAAAAAGAGCTAAAGGTATTGAAACTCTTCTGGTAGATGATATCCGTTGGTTAAGATGTGACATTAAAACATTAAACTTACTTGGTAATGTTCTTGCTAAGCAAGCTGCTTATGAGGCTGGAAAAGGTGAAGCTATCCAACATAGAGATGGAGTTGTAACAGAAGGCTCCAGCACAAACTTTTATGTAATTAAAGATGGAGTACTTCACACTCACCCTGCAAACAATCTTATTCTTCCAGGAATAACTAGAATTGCTGTTCTAAAACTTTGCAAAGAAAATGGAATAAAAGTTGTTGAAGAGCCATTCACAGTAGAATTTATGAATCAGGCTGATGAAGCATTTATTACAGGTACAACTACTGAAATTATGCCTGTTACAAAAGTTAGTGATGTGGTTATCGGAAGTGGTTCAAGAGGACCTATAACTCAAAAATTACAAGAATTATATACTGAAATGATCAAAAATGCATAAATTTTGCTAAAAAAAAAGACCGGGAGTTTAATCTTCCCGGTCTTTCTTATTTTCCTTTGTATCTTTATCCGGTTCTACAATAAATGTTGGGGTGGTAAAAACCATCCTGGCATTTTTTTGTGAAAAAATACAGAGCATTGGGTAAATCCATATTAGAGAACACCCACTG
>RZYW01000025.1 GCA_009930175.1 Clostridia bacterium | reverse complement strand
AAGGAAAATAACGGCAACACTCACTCTGCATGCTTCCATTATCGCATGTTGTTTTAGTTCAATAAACTGTTATCTACGCGATAATATTATTCTAGGAGGAATTTAAAATGGAAGAACAAACAGTAAACAAAATGCCACTTATTGGAGAACCAGCACCAGCTTTTACAGCAGTAACAACTCAGGGACCAATTAATTTCCCAGAAGATTATGCAGGAAAATGGGTAATTTTATTCTCTCACCCAGCAGACTTTACACCAGTTTGTACAACAGAATTTATGACTTTTGCAACGATGGCAGATGAATTTAAAGCTTTAAATACTGAGCTTGTTGGCTTATCAGTAGATTCCCTTTATGCTCACATTGCCTGGCTTAGAAAAATTCAGGAATTAGAGTGGAAGGGCATGAAAAATGTTGAAGTAAAATTCCCTCTTATTGAAGATATTCGCATGGATGTTGCTAAAAAATATGGAATGATCCAACCAGGTCAGTCAAATACTCAGGCTGTGAGAGCAGTTTTTGTTATTGATCCAGAAGGTAAAATCAGAACTATTCTTTACTATCCATTATCAATGGGAAGAAATTTTGATGAGATTAAGAGAATAATTCTTGCTCTTCAAAAAGCAGATAAAGATAGCGTTGCAACTCCTGCAGACTGGAGACCAGGGGATGATGTTATTGTTCCAACTGCTGGCTCATGCGGAACTGCAAAAGAAAGAATGGAAAATCAAGGGGATGACACATACTGCCTAGACTGGTTTATGTGTTTCAAAAGAGAAAAGAAATAAGAATAGGAATTTAGGCACTGTCATTAGATGGTGCCTTTTCTTGTTATACATATAAAGCGGAAAGAGGTTAGATATATGAAAACGGAAATTATTGGAAATATAGTAGATATATCATCAGGAAATATATTAAGAAATAAAAAAGTAGTAATTAACAATGGAATTATTACAGATATTTTAGATAATTTAGAGAGAATTGGGGACGGATTCGGGGACACATCTGAAAGTGATAATTATTTAATTCCCGGGCTAATTGACAGTCACTTGCATCTTCTCTTTTCCGGCAGCGGCACTCCATTACAAGATTTTAGGGATTTAGATCAAGAAGGTCTTTATGAGCTTGCCCTTCGAAATGCACAAATGGCTTTGGAGTGGGGTATAACTACAGTTAGAGATTGTGGTTCTTTGTCGGATATAACCTTTAAGCTAAGAGAGGATATAAATATTGGCAAGGTTATTGGAGCCAGAGTTTTAACTTCTGGAGAGGCTGTTACAACAAGAGGCGGGCATTTAAATTTTATGGGCATAGAAGCAGATACACCAGAAGAAATGAATAAAGCAGCAGAGTTTATGCTTGATAAAGGTGCGGATTTTATTAAATTAATAGTTTCAGGAGGAAATACAACCCCTGGAAGTAAGGATAATGTTGATCAGTATGAATATGAAAATATTAAATCAATAACAGACTATGTTCATTCTAAAGGGAAGAAAATTATGGCTCACGTTCATACAAAAGTAGGTATGGAAAAATGCATAGAAGCTGGTATTGACTTTATTGAACATGGAAGCTGGAGAACTGCAGATGGAATAGATGTAGATTTCCATTTGATTAAGAAAATGTATGATAAGAAAATTACCTACGGTACAGCTTTGCCGAAAAGTTATTTTATAAACTTTGAGGAAGTTCATAAAAACAGAATATTTACTACTATTGAAAATATGAAGTACAAAGATAACGTTGTAATTGGGACAGATGGCGGTACTACTAATAATCCGGTTAAGGAATTAATAAATCAGGCAGTATATTTAAAAGAAAAGGGTAAGTTTTTAAATCTGGAAATATTGCAAATGCTAACAATAAATCCTGGAGAACAGGTATTAGATGGGAAGGCAGGGGTAATAAAAAAAGGCTTGATTGGAGATGTTGTTGTATTAGAAGGAAATCCTCTGGAAGATCTTGAAAATCTGAAAAAAATAATCGCTGTATATAAAGAAGGAAAGAGGTTCAGATGAGCCTCTTGTTTTTTATTCTTTGTTGCTTAAATAGAGTGAGATAAGGAGAATTTTCTCAACCAGTTCTTTTCTTCAGAAGGGGAGGCCTTTCTTCAAGTTTTTGAAGATAAGTTTTTATGCCCTTTACCTTTGAATTAAGAATTTTATTTAATTTTTCTTCTGCTTCCATGGCACATTCTTTATTTAGGTAAGTGATATATAAAGTTGCATTTACCCTGTGGGGAAGAAGAACACTATATCTTTCTGAATATAAATCCTGCACAACAACAGTAAGTTTTTTCTCAGAATTACTAAGTTTTTTTATTTTTTCTGCTTTATCAAGAAAATAGCTAAGAACATCAGCCTTTCAGTTTTGTTTTATTTTTTATTTGACGGGTATGATAACATAATAATATAGGAGGAATGGAATATGAGCAATGAAAAAACAACAATAGAAATAAAAGGAATGACCTGCTCTGCCTGTTCCCGGGCAGTAGAAAGATCATTAGGTAAAATGGAAGGTGTAGCGGAAGTATCAGTTAACCTGGCGACAGAAAAAGCTACGGTTATTTACGACTCAGAAATGGTTAGTATAGAAGATATAAAAGCAAGAATAAAAAAAGCCGGATACGAGCCTGTGGATAAAGTGCACCAAAAAGAAGCGTCCCCTGGCATTTGGCGGAAGTTTTATATTGCTCTGTTTTTTACGCTTCCTTTGCTTTATGTTTCCATGGGACATATGATTGGATTGCCGTTACCGGCGTTTTTAATGCCGGATATGAATCCTTTTAATTTTGCAGCTGCTCAGCTGCTTCTGACTCTTCCTGTTATGGGGGCGGGTTACCAGTTTTATACTATAGGTTTTAAAAACTTATTCCATAGAAGTCCCAACATGGATTCACTGGTTGCAATTGGTACTTCATCTGCTTTTCTTTATGGACTTTATGCAGCCTGGATGATAAAAAAAGGAGCACACCATTATATCCACCAAATATATTTTGAAACAGCAGGAGTAATTATTACATTAATTCTTCTTGGTAAAACTCTTGAGCTTAATGCTAAAGGGAAAACTTCAAAGGCTATAAAAGAACTTATGGAATTATCTCCAGATACAGCATCTGTGATTATAGATGGACAGGAGAAAAGAGTAAAAATAGAGGAAGTAAAAGTTGGAGATATAATTCTTGTTCGTCCTGGGGAAAAAATTCCAGTAGATGGGGAGCTGACACAGGGGGCATCCTCTGTTGATGAAAGTATGCTAACAGGGGAAAGTATTCCCGTAAGCAAAAAGCTGGGAGACAATGTTTTTGGTGCGACCATCAATAAAGGAGGGGCATTCCAATTCAAAGCCTCGAAGGTTGGCAGTGACACGGCTCTTGCTCAGATTATTAAGCTGATAGAGGAAGCTCAGGGAAGCAAGGCGCCAATTGCCAAACTTGCTGACCAGGTATCTGGAATTTTTGTTCCAGTAGTAATTGCCCTGGCAATTATTTCATCTTTAGGATGGTATATTGCTGGTGAGAGTGTATCTTTCTCAATTAAAATATTCATTTCTGTTCTGGTTATAGCCTGTCCTTGTGCACTTGGTCTTGCTACTCCAACAGCAGTAATGGTTGGCACTGGTAAAGGTGCAGAATATGGAATACTGATAAAAAGCGGAGAGGCTTTGGAAACTGCCCATAAAATAAATACAGTAATTCTTGATAAAACTGGCACAGTAACAGAGGGTATTCCTTCAGTTACTGACATTATTCTGTATAATGAATGGCAGGAAAATGATGTTCTGATGTACGTTGGAAGTGCAGAAGTAAACTCAGAGCATCCTCTTGGGAAAGCTATCCTTGAAAAAAGCAAGGAAAATGAAATTCATCTGACAGCAGCAGATAACTTTCAATCATTTTCAGGATCTGGTATTGAAGCAACAGTAAAAAATGTCTCTGTCCTAGTTGGAAATAAGCTGCTTATGGATGAGAGAGGGATAGACATAAAAGATTCCCAGGAAATTTGGGAAAATTTGTCTGACCAGGGGAAGACTCCGGTATATGCAGCAATAGATAATTCCTTTGCGGGAGTTATCGCTATAGCAGATACGGTTAAAGAAAGCAGTGCAAGAGCTGTGAGAGAACTTGAAAATATGGGTATCCAGGTAGTAATGATAACTGGAGATAATAAAAGAACAGCTCAGGCAATAGCCAGGGAAGTTGGAATAAAAAAAGTACTTGCAGAAATTCTTCCCGAAGGGAAATCTCTTGAGGTAAAAAAATATCAGGCAGAAGGCAAGATTACTGCTATGGTTGGTGATGGTATTAATGATTCCCCTGCCCTGGTTCAAGCAGATGTTGGTATTGCAATTTCTTCGGGTACAGATGTGGCTGTAGAATCGGCAGATATAGTATTGATGAAAAATGATTTAATGTCGGTACCTGCAAGTATTGATTTAAGTAGAAAAACAATTAAAAATATAAAACAAAATTTATTCTGGGCTTTTTTCTATAATGCGGCGGGAATACCAATTGCAATGGGATTGCTGCATGTATTTGGCGGTCCTTTACTAAACCCAATGATAGCAGCAGGGGCCATGTCATTAAGCTCAGTTTCAGTTGTAACTAATGCCTTAAGATTAAGGAAATTTAAACCAAAGGAGGTCTTATAATTGAAAAAGAAAATTTATATAGAAGGAATGACTTGTGAACATTGTCTGAACAGAGTAAAAAATGCTTTATCAGAAATGGATAATATTAAAGAAGTTCAGGTAAATCTTGCGGAAGGCTTTGCTTTAATTGAAAGTGACAGAGAAATAGTAAATTCAGCTCTTACAGATACTATAGATGAAGCTGGATATGATGTAACAAAAATTGAAGATATTAATTAAAGAAGGAACTGGGTTACCCAGTTCCTTCTTCCTTTTTTTGCTATATATAATTTATTTTGAATACTTATTTTAGCCTAAGATTGTTTTTAAATCTTCCTCAGCAGTTGTTGTTGGTGTTAATCCAAACTGATCTACCAGAACGTTAAGAACATTTTCTGAAACGAAAGCTGGAAGAGTTGGACCAAGGTAAATATTTTTAATTCCCAGGGCCAGAAGTGTAAGTAATACACAGACTGCCTTTTGCTCATACCAGGAAAGAATCAGGGTAAGAGGTAATTCATTTACATCGCATTCAAAGGCTTCAGCAAGGGCTACGGCAACTTTAATTGCAGAGTAGGAATCATTGCACTGCCCCATGTCCATAATTCGTGGCAGGCCGTTTATATCTCCTAAATCCAAATCATTGAATCTGAACTTTCCACAAGCTAAAGTTAGAATAATTGAATCTTCAGGAGTACCTTTTACGAAATCTGTATAATAATTTCTTCCAGGCTTTGCACCATCACATCCTCCAACAAGGAAGAAATGGCTGATGTCCCCTTTTTTAATTGAATCTATAACAAGTCCTGCATTGCTTAATACTGCATTTCTTGCAAATCCAGTTGTTAAAACTGAACCACCGTTTATGCCAGTAAACTCTTTATCTTCATCAAATCCACCTAATTCAAGAGCTTTTTCAATCACAAGGGTAAAGTCTTTTTTGTGTCCAGCTCCCTCAGATATATGTTTCATTTCCGGATAAGCTACAACTGATGTTGTAAATACTCTGTCAGCATAAGATGCTTTTGGAGGCATTAAACAATTTGTTGTGAACAGAATAGGAGCAGGAAGATTATCAAATTCTTTTTGCTGATTCTGCCATGCAGTTCCAAAATTGCCTTTTAGATGAGTATGCTTTTTCAGCTCTGGATATCCGTGGCAGGGAAGCATTTCACCGTGAGTATAGATATTTATTCCCTTGCCTTCTGTCTGCTCTAAAAGTTGTTTTAAATCAAGTAAATCATGACCGGTTACAACAATAAATGGACCTTTTTCTACATTCATAGTTACTTTAACTGGAACTGGATCTCCGTAAGTTGAAGTGTTAGCTTCATCAAGAAGGGCCATAGTTTTTAAATTCATATGACCAAATTCCATTAACAGAGCAAGCCATTCTTCAACGGTGTGATCTTCGGCAAACTCCTTCATACCTTTAAAGAACCAATCCATAATTTCAGGATCTTTTTTACCCAGAACATATGCGTGTTCAGCGTAAGCGGCCATACCTTTCATTCCCAGCAATAAAGTAGAACGAAGGGAGATAACATCTTCATTTCCTTCCCATAAATCTTCAATTTTGAAAAGGGGAACTTCTGGAAGTTTAGCTGCCTCCTTTTCAATAGCTTCAATTGTTTCAGAAATGCGGTCTGTATCAAAACTTACATTAGTAATTGTGGTAAATAACCCTTGAATCATAAGTTCATCTGCTGCAGAACCTGGGGATTTTCCACCAGCACGGCGGGCAAGATTAATTAAAGATACAATTAAATCATCCTGACGGTTTGATACATCTGGCTTTTTGCCACAAACTCCGGATACTGTACAAGCCTCTCCTTTAGCTGTTTGTTCACATTGGAAACAAAACATTTCACTCATTAATAAATCCTCCTCATTTTAAATATTAATCTTCTAGAATTTCTCCATCGGTGCTTATTGTTACAATGCTCCAGGGAATCATTTTGCCACTGTTAATTAAAGCATTTTTAGCAGCATTTGCGATTCCAGAGCAGCAAGGTACTTCCATGCGTAATACAGTAAGGCTCTTAATATTATTATTTTCCAAAATAGCTGTTAATTTTTCTGAGTAATCTCCTTCATCAAGCTTTGGACATCCAATTAATGTTACTTTGTTTCTCATAAAATCCTGATGGATGTTTCCGTAGGCAAAAGCTGTACAGTCAGCGGCAACAAGAAGGTGGCTGTTTTCTAAATATGGTGCATGAACTGGAACCAGCTTAATTTGCACAGGCCACTGTCTTAATTGTGAAGGATTGTAAGACTGTTGAGGCTGAGACACAGGGGCATCATTTCTGCTAATTGCTTTTGATGCAGTCCCGGGGCAGCCGCAACCTAGTGAAGCAGGTGCTTCTGATGCTGCTTTTCTTTGAATAGAAGCTTCTTTATCAAAAGCTTTCGCTTCTCTTTCTTCCAGTTGAATTGCATCTACAGGGCACTTTGGCAGACATTTTCCAAGTCCGTCACAATAGTCCTCTGAAATCAGCCTTGCTTTACCATCCACTAACTGAATTGCTCCCTGCTCACAAGCGTTAATGCAAAGGCTGCATCCTATACATTTTTCTTCGTCTATATTTATAATTGTTCTTTTCATAACTTACTTATACCCCATTTCTATTGAAATCATAGTATAAGTATATTAGAATTAAGTCAGGTAATCGGTAGCCAGAGATACAAAAGGAGGCAACATGGAAGAAAAATATATTAAAATACTAGGGAATAGTTTTCTTTTTAAAGATATGAGTAAAGATGAAATTGAAAAAATGCTTCTTTGCCTTAATCCTGGGATAAATAAATATGAAAAAAATGAACTTGTAACCAAGGAAGGAGA
The DNA here is from genome assembly GCA_009930175.1 of Clostridia bacterium. Lineage (GTDB taxonomy): Bacteria > Bacillota > Peptococcia > Peptococcales > SKKY01 > SKKY01. The sequence goes on along the minus strand of RZYW01000025.1, from coordinate 11,803 downwards.
TTTATTTGAATCTCTTGGCCTTTTATTGAAAGGCAAGGCAAATGTAATAAAAGAAAAAGCATCTGGTGCAAGAGTTGTTATGACTATGCTCCATGAGGGTGATGTTTTTGGAGAAATGGCAGCTTTCTCAGATATTAATAAATGGCCGGCCACAGTTCAGTGTATTGAAAAGTGTACAGTAATGTTTATTCCAAAAATAAATATTATTGGAGAATGTGAAAAGATGTGTCCCTGGCACAGAAGATTGATTACCAATTTTGTAAAAATTGTTTCAGTTAAAGCCCTGATGTTAAGTAATAAAGTAGAATACCTAACAATAAAAAGTATGAGAGGAAAAATTTCTGCATTTCTTTTTGATGAATATAAAAGAAATAACAGCCTGTCCTTTACAATTCACTTAAATCGAAATGAAATGGCAGACTTTCTTAATGTTTCCAGGCCTTCTATGTCCAGGGAATTAATTAAGATGAAGGAAGAGGGAATAATAGATTTTCACCTGTCATCATTTAAAATTAAAGATTTGGATAAATTAAAGAACCAAGGTTAAAAAATATAATTAATGTGTAATTAGTATTAGTAAAATTAACATTTAAATGGAGGTTAGGATATGGAATTTATTATTGGTGGAGTAGTTGTAATAGCAGGAATATTAATTCTTATGTACAACAGATTAGTAAGCGGAAAAAATGCCGTTAAAAATGCCTGGGCAGGAATTGATACTCAGTTGCAAAGAAGATACGACTTAATTCCAAATTTAGTTGAAACAGTTAAAGGTTACATGACTCATGAAAGAGAAACACTGGAAAAGGTAACTCAGGCAAGAACTGCTTTTATGAATGCAGGATCAGTAAAAGAAATGGCAGAAGCAGAAAATATGATGGCTGGAGCTTTAAAATCTTTATTTGCTGTATCTGAAAATTATCCAGATTTGAAGGCTAGTCAAAACTTTATGATGTTACAGGAAGAATTAGCAGGAACTGAGAACAAAATAAGCTATTCACGTCAAAGATATAATTCAACAGTTATGGATTATAACAATATGGTCCAGCAGTTTCCAAATAATATAATTGCAGGAATGTTTAACTTCACTAAAGAAGAATTTTTTGAAATTGAAAATCCAGAAGCAAAACAGGCGGTAAAAGTTCAGTTTTAAACAACAGGAGTGAAAGTAATGGAAATATACAAACAAATTAATAAGAACAAGAGGAACACCTTTTTCTTCTTTATCTTTTTCTTTCTTCTAATAGTTGGAGTAGTTTATGGAATAAGTTATGTAGTTTCTCCTGAATCTACCTACTTTTACCTGACTCTTGCTTTTGTTTTTGCTGTTGGAGGTTCTTTTTACTCCTACTATAACAGTGACAAAATGGTTCTTAGAATGGCTAATGCCCGTCCTGTTGCCAAGGAAAAAGAGCCCTATCTTTACCACACAATCGAAGGTGTGGCAATTGCTGCAGGAATACCAACTCCAAAAGCTTATGTTATTGAATCCGATGTTCCTAATGCCTTTGCTACTGGGCGAAACCCTGAAAATGCTGCAGTTGCAGTTACCAGAGGGCTTATGGATTTAATGAACAGAGAAGAGCTTGAAGGTGTTATTGCCCATGAAATGGCTCACATTAAAAATTATGATATTTTGTTTTCAACAATAGTAATAGTAATGGCAGGAACTATCGTTTATCTTACTTCGATAGTCAGAAGAATGTTGTTTTGGGGTGGCGGAAACAGAAGGGACAATAAAAACTCCAACCCAATTTTAATGGCAATTGGAATACTATCAATTATTTTTGCTCCTATAGCAGCAACTTTAGCTCAAATGGCAATTTCAAGAAACAGGGAATATCTAGCAGATGCAACAGCAGCGAATATTTTAGGATATCCTGGAGGATTAGCCTCTGCTCTGGAAAAACTTGAAACCTACAGTAACCCCAAAAAGGCAGTACAGGATGGCTTTGCTAACGAAGCTACAGCAGGATTGTTTATTATTAATCCTCTTCATAAAAATTTGAAAGCAAAAAACCTTTTAAGTACTCATCCTCCTTTGGAAGAAAGAGTTCGAATATTAAGAAAAATGTAGTATACTAATTGAATATGTTTATGATTGGAGATGCCCAATGGTCGAGATTCTGAAAAGATATTACAAGTTAATAGTTGTAATGGTTTTTTTAGTCGCGGCCATTTTCTATGGGCAATTTGTTTATTCTTCCGGAGTAGTAAAATCACTTGGAGAAGAAAAAGTAGAAGAAAATTTCAATTCATTGGTATATCAGATAAATCACTGGCTGGAGCATAAAGAAAGAGCCATCGAAGAAAGCAGTTTGTTTATTTCTTACCTTAATAATGAGAAAGAAGTTCTTAATTATTTAAAAGGCAAATTAAATGAAAATCCCGAATTTAACAGTATCTATTTTTTAACCCCTGAAAATAAAATGATTAATGCCAGTGGCTATATACCATCTCCAGATATAGATTTCCGTACTCGTCCCTGGTACTTCAAAGCTATGAATACTCAGGGTACAATCTTTACTGATGTATTTATGAATGCAACAGAGACGGAATTGATAGTTAGTATTGCTACACCAGTTATCAATAGTGAAGGAAAAATTTTAGGAGTAATAGCAGGAGACATTTCTTTAAATAGTATTTCAAAAATTCTTGAAGAAAATAGTATTATCCCAGAGTCAGAAAAATTTATAATTGATGATCAAGGGAACCTAATTGTTGGTACAAGAAATGCAGTTCCAGATAATAAAGAAGTTTTAACAGGTAATTTAAATTACACTGGCTGGAAAATTGTAATGACAATTCCTCAAAATTTCCTGGAAGTACCTATAAATACATTAAGGGGCAACCTAGTTGTAACATTATTAATATTTTTCGCGACTATGTTCATTTTTGCCTACCTTCAAAGAAGAGTTATTGCTGAACCACTTGTTTCCTATGAAAAGGATGTCAAAAGGAAATTTAAAACAGAAAGAAAAAATTTCGAGGCATTATTTAAAAATTCTTCTGATGCAATAGCAATAGTAGATGATGAAAACAGAATTATTGAAGTTAATGAAAAGTTTGAAAAACTTTTTGAATACAAGCAAGAGGAAATAAAGGGGAAAGACATAGATTCTTTGATTGTATCAGCAGATAAAATTGAAGAAGCAAAAAACTTCACGGAACTATTATTTAAAGATAAAGTTGACTCTGTAGAGACTGTAAGATATGACAAATATGGAAATCCAAAAGATATCGAATTAAAAGGTATACCAATTCTTTTAGATGGGAAGTTAATTGGAGGGTATGCAAGTTACACAGATATTTCAGCCAGAAAAGCCTTTGAAAAAGATATTCTTTTTATGAGTTATCATGATCAGTTGACAGGTATTTATAACAGACGCTATTTTGAAGAGAAACTAAAAGAATTAGACACTAAAGAAAATTATCCACTTTCTCTGGTTATGGCAGATTTAAACGGATTGAAACTGGCAAATGATGCTTTTGGTCATTCCTTTGGAGATAAGTTGTTAATAAAAACAGCAGAAATACTAAATAATTCCCTTGAGGGAGAGGAATTTGTTTCCCGTATGGGTGGTGATGAATTTATTATTGTTCTTCCAAAAACCAGCCCTGAGGAGCTAAGAGAATATATAAATAAACTTTCTGAAGAGATTTATAATACAAGGATTGGAACAATTGACCTCTCTGTATCTTTTGGCTGGGAAACAAAAATCAATGATGACCAGGATATTATTGATTTAATGAATAAAGCAGAAAGCTATATGTACAAAAGGAAACTTTCTGAAAGCCCAAGTATGATAAGCAGTACAATAAAAATAATTATAAGTACTCTTCACGAAAAAAATAAAAGGGAAAAACTTCACTCAGAAAGAGTTGGAGAGATTTGTGAAGCAATAGGCCGGGAAATGGGCTTTGACCAAGAAGAACTTAGCGAATTAAAGCTTATTGGTCTTATGCATGACATTGGGAAAATAGGGATTGATGAAAAAATTCTTAATAAAGATGGAAAATTAACCCCTGAAGAATATGAGGAAATAAAAAAGCATCCTGAAATTGGTTACCGGATTCTAAGCTCGGCAAATCAAATGTCCGATATTGCAGAATATACTCTGGCTCATCATGAAAGATGGGATGGAAAAGGATACCCTAATGGAATATCTGGAAAAGAAATACCCTTAGTTTCAAGAATTATTGCAGTGGCAGATGCCTATGATGCTATGACAAGCGAAAGAACTTACAGGAAACCTCTGTCAGAAAAAGAAGCTGTAGAGGAATTGAGAAAGTATGCAGGGACTCAGTTTGACCCCATAATCGTAAAAATATTTACAGAAAAGGTGCTAAAGTATTGAAAAAGATATTTTTATATTCAACTTTATTCTTGATATCAGTTTCATTGATTAATGAAATATTAAATCTTAATTTAAACCCCTGGATTAAAATAACTTTTGCCCTGGCCATGATCTTATCTGGATTAACTTTTACAAAGCCATTTACCAGGACTTTAAGTATTATTGTTCTTGGAGTTTCGGCATTTTTAGGTATTTTTTATAAACTTGATTTTATTCAGATTATCAAAGGTGTTGAGAGCAATATACCAATTGGGGTACTGTTTCTTACAGTACCTTTTATTTCAATACCAATCCGCAGAGGTGGCTATCTTGATGCAATAAACTTATATTTTAAAAAGTTTTCAGACAGCCCTAATAAATTTTTTTCTATAGTAACCTTTATAATTTTCTCAGTGGGTTCAGTAACAAACCTTGCCTCAGTAAGAATTGTCAATGATGTACTTTCAGATTCAAAATTACCAGGAAAATTTTTGGTAAAAAGTTACGGGGCAGGATTTTCCGGATGCATGGCCTGGTCTCCATATTTTGCAGGAGTTACTCTTTCAATTACTTATGCAGGAATATCATTTTCTGATTTTTTTCCATTTGGACTGTTATTTAGTTCCCTTGTGATGGGAATGGGTTTATTAACTTTTTCTTTTGATTCCAAAACCAAAGTGGAGCTGATAGAAAGACTTAAAAACCTGGAAATTGCAGAAAATATTGATGAAAAAAAGGCAAATAAAAAAATTAAGATATTAGCCGCGAACTTTATAACCCTCTTGCTAATAGTAATAATTGGAGAAAAGATTTTTGAGTTTTCTAATATAATGTATCTGGTAAGTATTGTAAGCATTATATATGGACTAATTTGGCTCTATTTAGTATCACCTCCAACTGTTTTTATTGGAGATGTTTTGAGCCACAGATTTAAAATAATTCAGACAGTAAGCGAAGTTGTTTTTTTCCTTGCAGTAGGTATTTTAGCAAAAGCTATTGCCCTGACTCCGGTAAAAGAAGTTATTAAGGAAGTACTTTTACGTACAAAGGATTTTCACCCTTTCCTTATGATAGAATTATTAATATTGGCAATTGTTGTTTTTGCAATACTTGGTGTACATCAAATTGTATCCATGACTATTATTGGAACAACACTACCACCAGAGATGCTGGGAATTTCACCAGTAGGATACAGCATAATGTTTGCCGCATCATGGATGCTCTCTGCATTATCATCCCTTTTTGTACCATTTAATATGGTTTTGTCAGAGGTAGTTAAAAAAAGTACCTTTGTTGTTGCATTTAAATACAATATAATATTTAATATAACAATATTGCTTCTATCTGGGGCATATATTTTATTATTACTTCAGTTTACCTGATAAAGGAGGAAAAACATGCTTGAAATTAAAGATCTGCGTTTCACTGTTCAAAAAGACGGGCAGGATTTCCATATACTAAAAAAGATAAATTTATCCTTCGAGGATAATAAATTTTACGTTATAACAGGGCCAAACGGGGGAGGAAAGTCAACCCTTGCTAAAATAATTATGGGTATTGAGCAGCCCTCATCGGGACAAATAATATTAAATGGTGAAGATATTACTGAAAAAGATATTACTGAAAGAGCAAAAATGGGAATTGGCTATGCCTTCCAAACTCCACCAAGATTTAAAGGAGTTAAAGTTCAGGATCTTTTGGAAATATCAGCTAACAAGACTATCAATCCCTGCGAGATTCTTCATGACGTTGGTCTTTGTGCCCAAGACTACCTTGAAAGAGAAATTGACGGAAGCCTTTCTGGAGGAGAATTAAAAAGGATAGAAATTGCTACAATTATTGCCAGAGATCTTAAGGTGGCAGTTTTTGATGAGCCAGAGGCAGGAATTGATCTGTGGAGCTTCCAAAAGCTTTCAGAAACATTTAAAAAACTTCATGAAAAATATAAAACTACAATTATTATCATTTCCCACCAGGAAAGAATAATTAATTTATCTGAGGAAGTTATAGTTATAGCTGAAGGAAATATTAAGGAAATTACTACAAAGGAAGAAATTTTAAAAGATTTTGAAAAACAAAGCCCTGGTTTTGGCTGCGATTTTAATGAAAACTGTGAAAAGGGGACAGTATAATGCTATCAAATCTGGAAAAAGAATTAATAAAACTGATTGCCGGCATGGATGATGTTCCTAAAGGAGGGGCTTTCAGCATCAGAAGAGATGGTGATGGTTCTTTAAGAAGTTCCAGTGCGAATATAATAGTAGAGGGCCGGGAAGACAAAAGAGGCATAAATGTAAAAATTAAGCCGGGAACCAAAAATGAAACACTTTATATTCCGGTTCTAATTACTAAAGAAGGTCATAATGAATTAGTATATAACCACTTTGAAATTGGGGAAGATTCCGATGTAACCATTATTGCAGGTTGTGGAATTCATAACCCAGGGACTGAGAAATCTCAGCATGATGGAATACACGAGTTTCATCTGCAAAAAAATTCAAAGTTAAAATATGTAGAAAAACATTTTGCCCAGGGACCTGCAGAAGGTAAAAAAATATTTAACCCAAAAACTATTATGACAGTAGAAGAGGGTGGAACTGCAGAACTTGAGCTGGTGCAAATTAAAGGTGTAGATAAAACAAAAAGAGATACACAGGTTATTTTGAAAGATGGAGCAAAGGTAATTAACGTAGAAAGAATGCTTACAGATTATGACCAGGAAGCGGAATCTGTTATTGATGTTGAAATGAGAGGTAAAGATTCTACCTGTCAGATTATTTCCCGTTCAGTAGCAAGAGGTAATTCAAGACAATATTTTGACTTAAATATGTCTGGATATAATGAGTGTAGAGGTCATATTCAGTGTGACTCAATAATTATGGATAGTGCCCAGGTAGTAGCAGTGCCAAAGGTTTCAGCCTTCCACGTTGATGCTCAGCTTATTCACGAAGCAGCCATTGGAAAAATTGCTTCAGATCAGCTTATTAAATTAAAATCTTTAGGACTTACAGAAGAAGAAGCAGAAGCTAAAATTCTTGCTGGATTTTTAAAGTAAAATTAATTAGAATAGTTTAGTAAAAAAATTTAGGAGGGAACAAATTGGAAATGCAAAAGCATGATACCATCTTAGTTTTAGATTTCGGAGGCCAGTATAATCAGCTGATCACAAGAAGAGTTCGTGAGTTAGGTGTTTATTCAGAAATGCTTCCATATCATATTTCATTAGACAGAATAAAAGAAATTAACCCAAAGGGAATTATTTTCTCTGGAGGACCTGCAAGTGTATATGCAGAAAAAGCTCCAAAGCCAGATCCTGAAATATATAATTTAGGAATCCCTGTTCTGGGAATTTGCTATGGAATGCAAATAATTAACTACCAACTTGGTGGAAAAGTTGAGAGAAGTGACAAGAGAGAATACGGTAAGGCAGAAATTACAGTTGATCAGGAAAGCGCTTTATTCAAAGACCTGGCAAAACAACAGGTAGTTTGGATGAGTCACGGTGACTGTATTACTGAAGCTCCTGCTTCCTTTAGAAGTATTGCCAGCACTCCTCATACACCTTATGCAGCTTTTGCAGATGACAAAAAGAAATTTTACGGAGTACAGTTCCATCCGGAAGTTAATAATACAGAACACGGAAATGAAATATTAGACAGATTCCTGTTAGATGTTTGTCAGTGTAATAAAGACTGGAACATGGGTTCCTTCGTTGAAGAAGAAATTGCAAGAATCAAAGCTATTGCTGGAGATAAAAAAGTTATCTGCGGTTTAAGTGGGGGTATTGATTCATCTGTTGCAGCGGTACTTGTACACAGAGCAATTGGTGCAAACCTTACTTGTATCTATGTTGACCATGGATTTATGAGAAAAAATGAATCAGAAGAAGTTCGAGATATTTTTGCCGAAGGTTTTGGAATTAAACTTGATTTCGTTGAAGCTCAAGACAGATTCCTTGGCAAATTAACAGGTATAAGTGATCCTGAAACAAAAAGAAAAATTATTGGTGAAGAATTCATTCGTGTATTTGAAGCAGAAGCTAAAAAATTCGACGATGCAGCTTTCTTAGTACAAGGAACCCTTTATTCAGATGTAATTGAAAGTGGTACAGATACAGCAGAAACAATTAAGAGTCACCACAACGTTGGGGGACTTCCTGAAGATATGGATTTCGCTTTAATCGAGCCACTAAGACACCTGTTCAAAGATGAGGTAAGAAAAGTAGCAAGAGAGCTGGGACTACCAGATACCCTTGTTTACCGTCAGCCTTTCCCAGGACCAGGCCTTGCAATTAGAATTATTGGAGAAATTACCAGAGAAAGACTGGATATATTAAGAGAAGCAGATGCAATAATCAGAGAAGAAGTTGTAAACGCAGGATTATACAACGAAATTTGGCAGTCCTTCGCAGTACTGCCAACAATCAGATCTGTAGGAGTTATGGGAGACGGCAGAACATACGCCTACCCAATAGTACTTCGTGCAGTAACCAGCGACGACGCAATGACAGCAGACTGGGCAAGACTACCCTACGACCTGTTAGAAAAAATATCCAACAGAATCGTAAACGAAGTCCACGACGTAAACAGAGTAGTCTTCGACATCACATCCAAGCCACCCGGGACTATCGAGTGGGAGTGACCTAAAAACGCTGGGAGCCCGCTAAATAAGCGGGTTTCCAGTTTTTACGTCAGCAAAATGTCAGCAGAATTTAGAATCAGGATAGGATAATAATCGTCAATCGTTGTAATAAATATTTAAGAGTATTTAGTAAAAAAGATATAATTTTACGAGTAGTATTTATATTGGCCTTACAGTAAAAAACGGTGACTTGGAAATCAGGTCACCGTGAATAGTTTATTTTATATATTTGATTGCTAATACAGGGCATGAACGGATTGCATCGTTAAGTTTTCCCGAATCTAAATCGCTATATTCTTTTATCGTCGCTTTTTTGCTTTCCATCTCAAAAAGTTCAGGGTATTTTTTAGTGCAAATAGTGCATCCCATACACGCATCCGTGTTGATTGTAACGCCGTGTTTTTCTTCTTCAGCAATTTGTGGCAAGTCTTTATCTTTGATTATTTTATCGGCAATATAAGAAAAAATAAGAATGGCGATTATGGTTAGTACCCAGCGTACAGCCATAAATTCTAATCCTAAGAATTTTGCTTCATTTAATAGCATTGGCACTTTTATAACCGCCCAAGAGCTTAGAATAATGACAATGTTCCTTACTGTAGCACCTTTTTTGTGAAGCATTACGCAGAATGGAAATGCTGCATAAATGGGTCCCGCAGAGATACTGCCTAAAACAAATGATACTAAAACACCTTTTGTCTTTGCTTCACGTCCGAGGTATTTGATAATGGTTTCTTTTGGTACAAACGTATCAAGCAATGCTGTTAATACAAATATTACAGGCATAATCATCAGCATTTCTTTGATATAATATCCGCTATTTTTTATTCCTTGTATCGCAAAATTAGGAGAAAAAAATGATAAGACAATATAAGCTAAAATTATGGCAGCAAAGAATAGATTGTTTTTTAGCATTTTCACAACTTTACTCATAGAATCACCCCCATTACAAGTGCAATCGCAATCGCAAACACAAAACTAAGTCCATTGCGAATAAGCGCAAATTTGAGCCCAAACTCTCGAGTTTCAAATGGAATGGTAGCAACGCCGACCATTGTAAGTGTTGTTGTGAAAGCCACTGCTGGCATGATTCCCACTCCGGCACTAGATAATGTTCCGATAAGCGGGAATGCGATAAACGCAGGTATCAGTGTTACTGTACCAAACGCAGCCGCAAGTATTGTTGCGACATACACATTTTGCCCTCCGATGATGTGAGCGATTTCTTCCGGCGGAAGCAGTGCGAGAAGTAGTCCTATCGCGAAAATCACACCGAAAATTGAGAGTGCCATTCCTCGTCCCATAAAAAAGGCTTTCTTCAAAGCATCAGTAGTTTTTTTCTTGTCCTTGATAAAAAATATTATCAAAAGCAAGGCTGTCAATATCCAAATTGACAACGTAAAAAAGTCCATACATATTCCTCCAATCAAATTTAATAATAATAAGCATATAGTATCGGTATTAAAATTTATAGACACTTATGTTTCTTTTTGCTATAATGTTTTAGAGGTAATATTTATGAAAATACAGGATAATACACTTTTTAAAAATGTTAATATAAATAACATGACTTATACAATAAAAACATTTGGTAAAAATCAAACTGTTCATAATCGTGGGGATGAATGCAGAGAAATAATTCTTGTGATGCAAGGTTCTTTGATTGCGTATTCATTATCTCAAAAAGGTAATGAAAATGTTGTTTTCAATTTTAACAAAGGTAGTGTAATTGGCGCAAATTTACTTTTTGGAAACGTAAACCGATATCCACTCAATATTTACGCAACGAGTGAGTGTGAGCTTATCTGCATCCCAAAAGAAGAAGTGCAAAGACTTCTCGAAGACAATAACTTTGCTATGAATTTCATTAAAAATATTTCTCTTAATTCTCAAGACATGAACAAAAAAATTGCTATGTCCGTTAGGAAAAATCTTAGAGAAAATATTATTGAATATTTTACTGCTTTGTCGGTTGAGCAAAATAGCAACATGGTTTTATTACCTGTGAGTAAAAAACAACTTGCCGACTATTTTGGTGTTCAACGTCCTTCGTTTTTCAGAGAACTTAAAAACATGCAAGATCAAAAGCTGATAGAAATTAGCAACAAACAAGTGGCGTTATTATTTTTGCAAAGCGAATGAGCAAACAATGTAATGGTATAGTAAAGTTGTAACACCTAGTACGAAAATATATAATAAAATCGAACTAGGAGGATTGCAAATGAAAACCCATTACGATACAGATTTTAAGAAAGAACTAGTTAGAGAATATATAGATGGTAAATCATTAAATGATCTTTACCAGACATATGGAGTAGCAAAATCCACAATAGCTGGATGGGTTAAAAAATACAGTGAAGAATGCCAATATATCAAACCACAAAATAAAAATAACAATAATTCAAACGAAGAAATACGTGCACTAAATAAGAAAATTAAGGAACTAGAAAAGGAAAATGACTTCTTAAAAAAAGCAGCGGCATTCTTCGCAAAGGGAATCGATTAGTGGTGTATCGATTCATTGATAAATATAAGGCAGAGTATGGTTTGCGCTGGCTTATATGCAAGTTTAATATTTATCCTAATGCCTATTATAATAATGGTCGAATCATTGGTCATAGATGGATGACTATTTTCCTTGCACGCAAAAATATATTTATAAGTAAAACCACAGCACATAAATACATGAATAAGGAATTAAATTTACATGCAATCACTTTAAAAAGGAAGCCTAAATATTTAAAAGGTGAGAAAAATAAGGTATTCCCAAATCTCTTAAATCAAAACTTTAATATTTCTGAAAGAAATAAAGTATGGAGTACAGA
>RZYW01000024.1 GCA_009930175.1 Clostridia bacterium | reverse complement strand
GAAAAAATGGAGGAGCTTCTTTTTAATCCTGAAAAGATTGAGAAAATATCAGGATTGATAAAGCTAAAACTGGAAGAACCATTGGGACCTCAGCACACTCTAGGCAGCATTTTACAGGGAAGTTTAAAAAATTATATTGAAAAAAACATTCCTGGAATTTTGAATAAAATTGAAAATTTTCTTATAGAAATGCTTAATAACAACAGCCAGGAGATTATTTTAAAAACTCAAAAAAATATTTACAATAATTTAGGCTTTCTTCAAAAGGGAGGATACTCTCTTATGGGGGGAGATCAGTTGGTAGAAGAGGTAGTGGAGCATATTATTTCTGCAAAACTACCACCCTATATTCAAGATTCAAAAAAAGAAATTGAAAAGATTTTGATAAATACCCTTGAAGAAAATGTATATACGATTAAACTTAAAGATATACAAAAAAGTTTGCGGGACAGGCAGCTTGAGGACTTTATTGAAGAAATTTTATCATCAGAAGAAACAAAAAATAATTTACTGGAAATATTTGGGAATCTTGGGAAAGTGCCTTTAGAAAAATATTTAAAAGTTGCTGACCTTGATACCCTGGGAAAAATATATAAAATTTTTCAAGATGAAATAAAGATACTAGTTGAAGAATCCCTGAAAGAGCTTACTCTCTGGAAAAAAGATGTTTCAGCAAAGGCTTCGCGACACATTGTAAAAACAGCCTACAAGTCTTTTAGTGAACTATCTCCAGAAGCTATATTTTCCAAGAATCCCCATTTTTACAATCTTTTGGAAAAAGAAACTCAAACAGGAGTGGAGTTTAATAAAATTTTAATTAGTATCTGGGAAGAAGATTTGCAAAAAGAAACTATAGGGAATATTTTATCCTCAAGTATTCTGGCAAAGGATCTTGCAAAAATTCTTGAAAATTTAAGTAGTAATGAAGAAATAAAGAAGTATTTGGAAAGTCTTGTAAAAACAATAATAAATGGACTTATAGAAAGTAAAATAAGTTTGCTGCATCCTGATACAAAAAAAGACCTTGCAGATCAAGTAATAACTGCCGGCCTGGAGTCTTTTGAAAAAAACCTTCCTGATATCTTGTCATCGGTAGACTTTAAAAAAATCACTGAAGATGAAATAGATAAAATGGAAGGACAGGATATTCATAACTTATTTAAGTCCTTTGCAGGGAAATACTTTAGCCGCTTGAAGCTTTGGGGAGTAATCGGAGCTCTATTTGGACTTCATGGTGGATTAAGTGTATTGGCAACATTGGGTTATCTAACTAAGAAGGGAGAAAAAAATGGGTAAAAGAAAAACATCATGGGCTCTTTTAATTTTATTTACTTTATCAATAATTTTCTTGTCCGGATGTGACAGAGGGCCGCAGAAAAAAACAGATCCCCTGGACATAATATCTTTGCAGGCAGAGGAGGAAATAAAAAGTGAAGGGATTCTTCTTTTGGAGTATTCCGCAAAATATCCTCAAATTAAGGAAGCAGGAAATGACCCTTGTCTGATTAAAATTAATGATTTTTATAAAGGAAAGTTTAATGAAATGAATGAAAAAACTTTATTTGAAGCAAAAAAAATGGCTTCTGAAGATTTTTTATCAGCAAAAGAGGGAGGATATGAATTTCGTCCTCACGGATTGGGCAATACTTATGAAGTTACATATAATGATAAGGGTCTGCTTTCAATAAATTTATATGAATATGTTTACTGGGGTGGGGCTCATCCAAATTCTTTTTGGGAATCGGCAATATTTGATATTAACACTGGCCAGAAAGTGACTTTGGAAAAACTATTCAAGGTTGATAAAGATAAAGCCATTGAGATTGTGTTAACGGAAGTTAGAAAACAAATTGAGGAAAAAGGATCAGAAGAATTATTTCTTTATGAAGATGCACTAGAATCACTTCCAGATTCTTTTTTTGAAGAAGATTTTTATTATGATGGGAAAGATATTGTTTTTTATTTCCAGCAATATGTGATAGCTCCATATGCGGCAGGTTTCCCAGAATTTAGAATTCCAGTTAAAGACATTCCATATTTTCAGTAATTTTTACGAAGAAAAAACAAGGGAACAGGTGATTTAGTGAAGAATTCCGTGGTAATAGGAGAAATAAAAGGAATAAAAATTGAAATTAATGCCAGCTGGTTAATTGTCTTTGGACTTGTAACTTATATGCTGGCTACAAGTTTTTTCCCAATAAATTATCCAAACTGGCCATCAAATATTTTTTGGCCTTTAGGCGCGCTTATGGCAATTTCTCTTTTTGCATCAGTTCTTCTTCATGAATTGTCCCATTCAATTGTTTCAATAAAAAATGGTATTGATGTTAAAAAAATTACTCTTTTTATTTTCGGAGGAGTAGCACAAATCGAAAGTGAGCCAGATGAACCATTAAAAGAGTTAAAAATTGCTATTGCAGGACCTGCTATGAGTGTTTTTATAAGTATAATGGTTTCCTTTACTGCTGCTTTATTAGAAAACTTTGGTGCAAATGAATTTATAATTGTTCCTTTAAGATATCTTGCATCAGTCAATCTCGTTCTCGCTATTTTTAACATGGTTCCTGCATATCCCCTTGATGGTGGAAGGGTTTTGAGAGCATTAATCTGGTACTATAAAAAAGATTTAAAAGCTGCAACAAAAATATCATCCTCAATTGGTGGTTTTTTTGGCTATTTCTTAATGTTTTCTGGAATATTTCAGGCTTTAGGTGGCCAGCTTATTGGTGGTCTTTGGTTTGTTTTTATTGGCTGGTTTATAAATCAGGCTTCTCAAACCAGTTATCAGCAAACGGTAATAAACGATGTCTTTAAAAAGATTAAGATAAATGAATTTATGACAAAGGATGTTGTTGTAGTTGATTATCACAAGACCATCAAAGAATTTGTTGAAGATTATTTATATACCTGGAAATTTAAAACTTTTCCAGTAAGAAGAATTGATGAAATTGCTGGAATTGTTAGTATTAATGAAATAAAAGCTATTCCCAGGGAAGAATGGAGCAACAGACTGGTAATTGAAGTAGTTCGCCCTCTTACCGAAGGGATGGTTGTTTCTCCAGAATGCACAGTAACAGATTCTCTTGCTCTTTTGGCTAAAAATGGATTGGGTCGGTTACTGGTAATGGAAGAGGGAGAGCTTTTAGGAATAGTATCTAATACTGATGTTCTGAAATACATTAGAATACATAGTGAATTGGAATAAATTCTGTTATAATTTAGAATGAATTTAAATGTGAAAAAAGGGGTTTTCAGCCTTGTATCAAAAAATTCGCTTAGGCGATTTATTAGTAGAAAATAATATTATTACTCAAGAACAGTTAATGCAGGCTCTTCAGGAACAAAAAAATACAAAAAAAAGATTGGGAATAGTATTAACCGATTTAAACTTTGTATCTGAGGACAAACTTAATGAGTTTTTGGCAAAACAGCTTAATATAGAATATCGTAGTCTATCTCTTCAGGATCTTGATTTGGAAGCAGCGAAAATGATTCCAGAAAACATTGCCCAAAGATATAGTGCTATTCCCTTTTCAAAAATAGGAGGCTCTTTATATCTTGCAATGAGCGATCCTTTAGATCGTCTTGCGATTCAGGATATTCGTTATATGACAAACCTTGATGTTAAGCCAGTATTAGTTTCTGATTCAGATGTAAAAATCCTTATTGAAGGTGTTTATAAAAGCGGAGATATTAAGGATGCTGCTAATGAATATCTTAGTAATCTCGATGCATTAAGTGAGCTTGACAGAGGAGCTTTAGACATAAATGCGGCACCAATAGTTAAATTAATAAAATCAGTTTTTGATAATGCAGTGGCAATGAACGCTAGTGACATACATATAGAGCCGGAAGAAGATAAAATGAGAGTTCGTTTTAGAATTGACGGAGTACTTCAGGAAATACTATCTACAGATATAAAACCTCATAATTCTGTAGTTAATAGAATTAAAATATTATCTGGAATGAATATCTCTGAAAAAAGAATTCCTCAGGATGGAAGAATACTTCATGATGCAGGTGGACAGGCAATTGATATGAGGGTTTCTTCAATGCCAACAAATCATGGTGAAAAAGTTGTAATTAGATTATTAAACAGAGCAAATTTTATGGTTAATAAGCAGAAACTTGGTTTTTCTGAAAAAGATGAAGCTTTATTTGAAAAATTTTTAATGAAGCCTTATGGAATTATAATTGTTACCGGCCCAACAGGAAGCGGTAAAACAACTACTTTGTATTCAATGTTAAATGAACTGAATGACAACAAAAAAAATATAATAACCCTGGAAGATCCAATAGAATATGATATTAAGGGAATAAGTCAGACTCAGGTAAACGTTGAAGCTGGTTTGCTTTTCAGTAATGGTCTCCGGGCAATATTACGTCAAGACCCAGATGTTGTTATGGTGGGGGAAGTAAGGGATGGAGAAACAGCAGAAATTTCCATAAGAGCTGCTTTGACAGGTCATTTAGTTTTGACAACTCTGCATACTAACAACGCTGTAGGTACCATACCTCGTCTTATTGATATGGGAATCGAGCCCTTTTTATTATCTTCATCTCTTGTTGGAATAATTTCTCAAAGACTTGTTAGAAAGTTATGCCCAAAATGCAAGGTTGAGTATCAGGCTACTGAGGATGAAAAAAGACTTCTTGGAATTCCCCTTGAGGAAGAAAAAACTTTCTACAAAGGCCAGGGCTGTAAGTTATGTATGAATTCTGGGTATAAAGGAAGAATAGGGATATTTGAAGTTCTTGAAGTTTCCAGGGAAATTAGAAAAATGATAGATGAAGAAGCCAGTGCTGACGAAATTAGTGATATGGCATTATCTCAAGGGTTCCACACACTTTTTGAAGATGGAAAAGAGAAAGTTTTTGATGGCACAACTTCTGTGAGTGAGTTGTTGAGGGCCGCATATATTAATGGATAGGGGTTTTCCTTTATGGCTGTTTTTAAATACCGGGCTATAAGTAAAGATGGAAGAATAAATAGTTCCGAGATTGAAGCTGCCTCAATAAATGAAGCTAAAATTAAAATAAAAGACATGAACCTTACTCCTATAGAAATAATCCAGGGGAAAAATAAAGGGGATTTTTCTCTTAATATTCCAGTCCTTGGAAGACTAAAATCCCGTAAAAATAAGAACTATTTAAAGGTAGATGTATTGAGCCATTTTTGCAGACAATTATCGGTAATTATGGACTCAGGCATTAACACTATAAAAGGACTTCATGTCCTGAAAATGCAGATAGCTGATAAAAGAACTCAAGGAGAGATAGATAGACTTATTCATGGAATTGAGCGAGGACTTACTATTTCTGAAGCAATGGATGAGCAAGGAAGCCTGTTCCCGCCAATTCTTGCGGGAATGGTAAGAGCCGGGGAATCAACAGGTAAAATTGATATTGTCCTGCGAAGCATGGCGGATTATTATGAAAAAGAAAATTTATTACAAAAAAAAGTAAAATCTGCTGCTGTATATCCCATGATTGTTCTGGCAATGGCTTTTATACTGGTAATCTTTTTTATCCAGTTTTTAATGCCAATGGTAATAAATATAGTAGAATCATCTGGGGGAGAACTTTTTCTTCTTACTAAAATAGTAATTGGAATTTCCAATGCTATAAAGAATTACTATTATGTAGTTATTCCATTTTTGATACTTGCAATAATAGGAATAAAAACTTTTTTTTCCAGAGACAAAGGGAAAAGAATTCTTGATAAAATATTAATGAAAACCCCCATGGTTGGTGGGGTAAGGAAAAATATTATAAGTTTAAGATTTGCAATGGCAATGTTTGTTTTTACCATTAGTGGTTTTTCAATTCTTCAGGGTCTTGTGCTTTTAAAAAGTATTGTAGGGAGTCCTGCAGCAGAAGATAGTATAGATACCACCATTAAAGGTCTTCAAAGAGGTGAATCTATTAGTGAAAACCTTAAGAGAGATCAATTTTTTGATGATATACTTGTTCAAATGATCTCCATTGGAGAAGAAACGGGACAAATGCAAAAACTTACAGAAAAACTTGTAGACTATTATGATAAAGAAGTTGAGCTGGGAATAAATAAATTAATTTCACTGGCAGAACCTGTTTTAATGCTTGTAATTGGTGTAATAGTAGGAATATTAATAATATCAGTAGCTTTACCAATGATGACAATTTTTACTAATGTATAAGGGGATAGGGGCTAAAAGATGAGTAAATTATTTATCCAGGTAATGGACAGCAGAATAGTTTTAGCAGCTGGTTCATTAAAGGGACAGGATGAATATACATTTCAATATAAAAAAGAGCTGGAGTATGGTGCTTTTGCCCAGACCCCAGAAAGTTTAGCCAAAATGGTTAAAATGGAGTTTGTTGAGGCGGGTCTTATTCCTCAAAACTCTAAAAGAGAAGATATCGATATTGTTTTCAGTCGTCGTGGTATTTTGTTTAGAATAGTAAAAGTACCTTTTATGCCTTTAGATGATCTTGAAAAAATGATGGAGTTTGAAAAGGGAGAATATCTTTCTGCAAACCCAGAGGAATACGAAATCAGATATAAAATTATTGATAAGTATGATGAAAATGGACAAATATTTTGGGATATTGCAGTTGCCGGTATAGAAAAAAGCCACATTCAGCCCTTGGTATTAGCCTTGGACGCAGAGGGTTTTCGTATTAATTTTATTGAAATATTACCTGCAAATTACGAAGGGATTTTCTCTAAAGTTCAGGAAAAGGATTTAATAATTTTTGAGGATGATGGAGATTTTTCAAGGATTTGTATTTTGAAAAATGGCAGAATATTTTTATACGCAGATTTCCCTATTGATAATAAAGAAATGTTTGCTAATCAAGATTATAGTAAACTTTTTACAGAAATAAGAGGATATTTAGAATATTATTCATCAAGAAACTTCGGAAAAAGTGTAGAAGCCCTTGTCCTTTTAAGAAATTACGGGAGTGAAGAGATAAGAGAGAATATTCTAGGATCCTTTACAAATCTAAAAATATATACATCAAATGATTTATGTAATTTGCTGGTAAAAAATAATGAGGAATGCTCTGAGGAAAAATTTGTAGAAACTTATTATGCTGTTATGAGCATTTTGAATTTAAGAAACAGAACAAATTTTATTTGCCTGGAATATTTAGCGAAAGAAAAGGAAAGAAACAAAAAAAGATTAATTAAAATTCTTTCACCTTTGGTTGCTATTTTGTTAATTATCCCCGTCTGGCTGCTATACTCAAACAATCAGGAAAGCAATGATGAAGTTGCCAGACTTATGAGTGAACAAGAAATTTTGAACAAAGAAATTAAAGAAATAGAGCCTGTTGAAGCAAAAATAAAGGAAATTGAAAATAAAATTAGTGTCTTTGGGGATCTTTTTAATAATTCCTATAAAAGAGTTATTAATATAAGAAATATTGAAGAATATATTCCTAGTGAAATTACTTATACAAAGATATCTTTATTATTCTCCGACTACAAAACAACAGAGGATGGTCAGGCACAGCCGGTGGAGGATTTAGCCGAGCCCCCAAAAGTGAAAATATATGAGAATGTCCCAAATTTAATGATTATAGAGGGCAGAACCCATCGCCTGGATGCAATTAGCAGATTTGTTTACCAGCTTAATAACGATCCCTTAATTGAAGTTGTAAGTATGGAGCAAATTGGCTGGTTGCCGGAAGAAAAAATCAACTCCTTCCTTATTACAGTTGAAATTAAGGAGGGACAGTTAAAATGAGAGAAAAAATAATTAAGTATTCGAAAATAGCTGGAATTGTTCTTTTAGCAGCTGTATATCTATATTTCCTGATATTCAACCAGTTCCAAAGCGGATTGGGTTTTAAAAGTGAATTAGAAAGAATTCAAGAGGAAAACAGTAATCTTGAAAAAAGACTGTCCCAGCTGGAAGATAGTGAAGCTATATTGAATTCTCTTGAGGCGGAAGCTTTTTTAGTGGAAGAAAAATTAAATCATGACCTTTCAGACGGTGCCTTTTTGGTTAATCTTACAGAAAAGATAACGAAGGAAAATTTAATTCTTGCTTCATATGCAGTTAGCCCTGTGGAAGATTTTGAAAGTTTTTACGCTCTACCAAGTCGTCTTACTTTAGTAGGAAATTACCGGGGAGTTATGAACGTTTTAAATTATATGGAATACCAGCCAAATATGACTCAGATTCAAGATTTGGTTATTAGAAAACTTGAAGAAGAAGAGGAAATTGAAACATATTACGGTACAGCCGAAGAGTTAGGAACTCTTACAGAAACAATACTAGTAGAACGAGATCCATCAACAGTACTACCCGGAGAAAGTCCTTACGAGGAAATTGAAATAACACGGGCAATAGAAGTAGATCTTATGGAAATGTTCAATGGCAGAGTAATAGCAGAATGCACATATGTGCTTTACACAGTACCAACCCCAGAAGCAAAAATACAACTGCAAAACATAAAAAGCTGGAAAACCGGAAACCAAAACCCCTTCCGCTGATTAGGGGACGCTTCCATTTTCCGCGGGTTATCCACAGGGTGTATCCTAACTAAAGGAGGTTCTTTCATGGAGAGAATTTTAGGAGCAGTGAAAATAGCTATTGAAAATAAAGCTTCAGATATTCATTTAAGCGTAGGTACTCCACCAGTTGTTAGACTAAATGGAGAGCTAATTCAAACTCAATACCCTCCTTTGGAAAATGCGGTAATAGAGGAGTTTATTCAAGAAATTGCAACACCACTGCTTATTGAAGAATATAAAGATAAAGGGGAATCTGATTTTGCCCATCTAATATTCAACCAGCGTTTTAGAGTTAATATTTTCCGGGAAAGAGGGAATAACGCTGTAACTATGCGACTAATCAATACGGAAGCTCCCGATATTGATAAAATGGGCATGCCAGAAGTTTTCAAAACACTTAGTAAAAAGAAAAATGGTCTGATATTAGTTACAGGTCCAACAGGATCGGGAAAATCAACAACCATGGCTGCAATTATAAATGAAATAAACAAAAATGAAAGCCGTCACATAATAACTCTTGAAGATCCAATAGAATATATATTTGAAAATAATAAAAGCCTTATAAAACAAAGGGAAGTAAATGTAGATACCAAAAGTTTTTCTAATGGTGTAAGAGCTTCTCTTCGTCAAGATCCTGATGTAATTCTCGTAGGAGAAATGCGTGATTTTGAAACTATAAGCGCCGCAGTAATGGCAGCAGAGACAGGGCACCTGGTAATATCAACACTTCATACACTTGGAGCAACAAAAACTATAGATCGTATCATTGATGTTTTCCCGCCACACCAACAAGGACAGATTCGCACTCAGCTTGCAATGGTTCTGGAAGGAGTAATATCTCAGGTGTTACTGAAAAATATTACCAACAATGGAAGAGTGGCAGCCTACGAAATTATGCTTGCAAATCACGCAGTAAGAAACCTTATCCGGGAAGGTAAAACCCATCAATTGCAAAATGTAATCCAAACCAGCGGTAAAAACGGCATGATTACAATGGATAATTATTTAAGAAATCTTGTAACAGAAAGAAAAGTTACCCAGGAAGCAGCATCAGAACACATGGTTGAAGAAAATGTGTTTATAGGGTAAAATTTGCAAGTGAATTATACTTTTACTGGAGGAATTAAACTTGGATAAAGTTAAAGAAGTTCTTATAAGCGAGGAAGAAATTACTCAGAAGGTTAAAGAACTGGGTGCCAGAATTACCAAAGATTATGCAGGTAAACCCCTGTTATGCGTGTGTATTTTAAAAGGTTCCATTTTATTTACAGCAGATTTAATCAGAGAGATTAACATCCCTCTTGAAATTGATTTTATGGCAGTATCAAGCTATGGATCATCAACGGAGTCCTCTGGAATCGTTAGAATTTTAAAAGATCTTGATAAATCCGTTGAGGGACAAAATGTTCTTATTATTGAAGATATAATTGATTCAGGGCTTACCCTGCAGTATCTTTTAAACAACTTGAACAACAGAAAAGCTGAAAGTGTAAAAGTCTGCACATTCCTTGATAAAAAAGAAAGAAGAGTTGTAGATATTGTTCCAGATTACTCAGGATATGTAATACCAGATAAATTTGTTGTTGGATACGGTCTTGATTTTGCTGGAAAATACAGAAATTTAAAATATGTTGGAATTTATAATGAATAAAATTTAAATTATTTAAAAAGTCGGGTTTATGCCGGCTTTTTTTGTTATAATGATGAGAAAAGGTTAAAAAAAAGGAGTCGAAAAATGGGAATAGAAAAACAACTATCCAGGATCAAAGAATTAACTGAATCTAAAGAGAAAAATCAAAAAGAACTATATACCCTTGAGCGTGGGTTAGTTGATCATATATTATTAATGGAAGATATTTTGCAAAGTATTCCAGATGTGATTGGAGTAATTCGTCCAGATCGTACGATTGCCTTTTTTAATCATGCAGGATATAAACTTTTCAATAAATCCAGAGATGAAGTCCGCCAAAAAAAATGTTATGAACTTTTTAACAAAAAGGAAAAATGCGAAGATTGCAGATTAAATGAAGTTATAGAAGGAAAAAAAGAAGTAACATGTGAGATGTTTGTAAATGAATTAGGTAAGTTTATCGAATTTTTTTACAAGCCTGTCTTTGACGATCATGGAAATATAGATTTAATAATCCTGAAAATGCGTGATATTACAGAACAAAAAGTAATAGAAAAACAATTGCAAATGCAGGAAAAAACATATCGTCGTCTTTTTGAATTCTCTCCTTATGGAATCCTTATTGTACAGGATGGAAAAGTTCTGATGTTCAATTCAGAAATAATTAAAATGCTTGGTTATAAGGAAGAAGATTTAAAATCTTTAACACTAAGAAATTTAGTTCATAAAGATTATATTCAAAGAGCCGAAAAAACTTTAAAAAGTCTTAATGGTGAGAAAGTAATAAAAGTAGAAACCGAATTAATTCTTGTGAGAAAAGATGGTAAACAGGTTTTTGTTGACATTACTGCAAGCAAAATAGATTTCCTGGGAATCACTGCAACTCAAATTACTCTCAGAGATACCAGCAAACTTAAAGCTGAGATGGATAAAGCTTCTAAAATTCAAAAAGTTCGTATGGAAAGAAACCCAGTCGACCTTGAAAAGATAATTTTCTCAAAAGTTTATATACCTAAACACATAGTATCGGGAGATTTTTTCCATATTTTCCGTACTGGAGAAAATGAAATGGTTGGTTTTATGGGAGATTCCAATGGAAGTGGAGTATCAGCAGCTTTATTAAATTCTGCAGTAAAAGTTATTATTAACGATGTAATTACAAAAACTACAGATCCTGAAGAATTCTTAAATATGATTCATGATGAATTTCAGCCTCTCTTTGAGGAAGATTTTGTAGCAGCAATATGTTTTAAAATTGATTTTGCAGAGAAAAAAATAACTGTCACAAGTGCAGGAATTAATGAATATATAATAGAGAGAAAAGGCAGTCCAACGCTAAGTTTATTAAAAGGTCCTCCAATAGGGGGTAAAATGCCGAATACTAGTTTTGATACAATGGTTCATGATTTTCATCCCGGGGATAGAATATATTTGTTTACCGATGGGTTTGATAAAGTGATTCAGGATAAAATATTTAAAGAGAAGATTTACAAAAAAGATATGAAAGAACAGAATGAATTTATAAAAAATCATTTTGCTAAACCAGATAATATCCACGATGATGTTCTTTGGGTTGGTGTTGAAAGTCGCTAAATCCGGGTAAGGAAAAGTTATGGAAAGAAGGAGGGTGCACTTATGAAAAAAATGAGTTTGATTTTTATTCTTCTGGTTTTAGTAACCCTACTATCGGCTTGTGGAAACAATTCAGATAAAGAAATTTCCCTGGCCAGACTTGTAGCTTTGGAAGAAGGAAACTATTGGAAGTATAACGGCTATGGCAATGAATATGCCAGCCTTGAGAGAAAAGTATTATACAAAGAAGGCAATCGAGTTCAGATTATAGATGGAAACCCTGGAACTACAATGGTAACAATATATGAAATTACCGATGAAAAGGTCTCTGTAGTTTACAGTGAAGGCGAGTTTTATGAAGAAACTAATATTCTTTCAACGGAAAATAACATGGATCAGCCTATACTAGTTGCGCCGGTAAAGGAAAATGAGACATGGGAAAGTAATGGTAATAAATATACAATTATTTCAGTAAATGAGTCAGTTGAAACGGATGCAGGTAATTTCGAGGAATGTGTTTTAGTAAAAGTTGAGTATCCAGAAAATCCTGCATATTCAAATATATACTATAAAGCAGATTTGGGTATGGTTAAGCAAGACTATATTGATGAGGAATTAGATTTTAAAGTAACAACGGTTTTAAGCGAATACCAGGTAAAAGGTTACAAATAAAAATGTAAAATCAGGTGGTACTCATAAGGTACCACTTTTTTGGAGGTATTGATGAAAATACAGTATAAAAATGAATTTGATCTTCCAGCAGGAGCAAATGTTGATCAGCTAGCAAGAAAGTTGAATGAAGAAGAAAACAGATTTATTGTGGCATATGAAAGTAACAGTGAAATAAAGAATCTTTCAGAACCTCTTGAAGAGAATGGAACAATAAAATTTGTTTCAAGAACCTGTGACTGCGGACAAAGAATTTTAGAAAGAAGCTTGATTTTCATTTTTCTTGCAGCTGTAAAAGATATATTGCCTGATAAAGAAGTAATTGTTGAGCATTCTCTTTCCGGGGGAATTTATACAATTATTCAAGATAATAAAGCTAATTCATATCTAAAAAAAGATATTATTAGCAGGATGAAACATTATATTGAAAATGATGATCCAATAATAAAGAGGATGTTCCCAAAAGAAGAGGTTAAAGAATATTTTAAAGGTAAGAAGTATTTCGATAAATATTCTATACTGGATTATCAGAATGATGATTTTGTTCCAATGTATGAACTGGGCAAAGTAAAAGAAACTTTTTACGGAGAATTAATCCCTTCATGTGGTTACGTTGAAGATTTTGATGTGGAAATTCACGGAGAAGGGTTTGTAATTCTCTTCCCGGATAAAATGAATAATTTTAAAATGCCAAACTTTACTCCAAGACATAATCTTGCCCGCACCTTTAACGAATGGGGTAACTATGTTGATATTATGGATGTTGGTACGGTGGCAGAACTTAATTATCATATAGAACAAGGACGCCAGGATTTAATAATTAAAGTTAGTGAAGCTTTTCATGAAAAAAAGATTGCCAGGATTTCTGATGAAATATGCGAGTCTGGTGATAAAGGTAAGTTAATTTTAATTGCAGGGCCATCTTCTGCTGGAAAAACAACAACAATGGGCAGATTGATGATTCAATTAATGACAAACGGTAAAGTACCTTTAAGAATATCTTTAGATGACTACTTTATTAATAGAGAAGATACACCAAAGGATGAGCATGGTGAATATGACTATGAAAATCTTCATGCCCTGGATCTGGAATTATTTAACAAAAATATTGAAGATCTTCTCAATGGTTTTAAAGCGGAACTTCCAATTTATGACTTTGTAACAGGAATGCGTAAAGAAGAAAAGAAAATTATTAAGCCAGTGAAAGATCAGCCAATAATTGTTGAAGGAATACACGGCATAAATGAGGAGCTTACTTATTCACTTCCAAGGTCTGCAAAATATAAAATTTATATTTCACCAATGACCCAGTTGAATATTGACCGACACAACAGAATTCCTACTTCAGATATAAGAAAGCTTCGCAGAATGGTAAGAGATGAAAGAACCAGAGGTATTAAACCAATCGATACTTTTAACCGCTGGGATTCAATTCGCAGAGGAGAAGAAAAAAACATTTTCCCCTTCCAGGAAGAAGCAGATGCAATGTTTAACTCCGCTTTGGTTTACGAGCTGGCGGTAATGAGAAATTATGCGGAACCCTTATTAATGGGAATTCCTAAAGAAAGTAATCATTATCAGGAAGCACAAAGGCTATTAACATTTTTGAAAAGTTTTGCTAGAATTGATACGAGTCAGCACCCAGTTCCTGGTATTTCAATATTAAGAGAATTTATTGGATAGAAAAATCGGAGGTAGTTTAGTGATTAAAAAGTTCAACCCTTTGTGGATTCCTTTTTTGACATTTTGGATCCCTTCACAAATAGCCAAAATACCAATGGCTAATGAAACAATTAAAACGGCTATAATATGGGGAATTATAATGATTCAGGCTTATTTCCTTTACCAGGGAATAAATTATACTAAATATAAGAATCAGGCAGGTGGAAACAATGCCGGAACTAAGAAAGCAAAAGATTCTGGAGGAACTGAAAAGTAACGGATACCATAAAGGTTCTTCCCTTGCTGATCTTTATAATGTGACCCGTCAGGTTATTGTTAAAGATATTGCAATTTTAAGAGCAGAGGGTAATGATATTATTGCTACTCCCAAAGGTTATTTTCTAAATACACCTGGGGAAAGTAAAAGAATCAGAAAAGTTATTGCTACAAAACATCAAAAAGAAAATATTGAACGAGAACTGGAAATAATTATTGATAATGGGGGAAAAGTTCTTGACGTAATAGTCGAACACCCTGTATACGGTGAAATAAAAGCCAATCTGATGATAGATAACCGTGCAGATTTAGCGTCTTTTATGGATAATACAAAAAAAAGGAAAGCAAAACCCCTGTCCAGCCTTACTGACGGAGTTCATCTTCACACAGTAGAGGCGGATTCCCGGGAAATTTTAGAGCGGATAGTATACCAGCTGGATCAGGAAGGTTTATTGATTAAGTAAGATTTATTAATTGACATAAATTCCAGATTCATTATAATTAATGTACATTCCTCAAATAGGAGGTGTCTGTTGTGAAATTTAAGCGTATTAATGACAATAAGATACAGGTAATAATTAGTAAAGACGATTTAGAAAATAAAAACGTGCAAAAATGGGACTTGATGCCAAATAGTCACAACGCTCAGGAACTGTTTCAGGAAATGCTGGACCAGGCTTACGAGGAATGTGGTTTTGAAGTAGATCCAGAGACGCAGCTCATGGTTGAAGCCTATCCCATGACTATTGATAGTTTAATTGTGACATTAACTAAAGTTAATAAAATAGACAAATCATTCTTCCAGTCATTTATTGATGAAGATTTATTTGACGATTATGATGAGTTCGAAGAATTTACAGATGTTGAAAGCAATGAGTTGATTTATGAATTTAAGGATCTTGAAGAAATTTTTCAACTTGCTTCACAATTAAGTCCACTATATTTCGGCAAGTCCGACCTATATAAATTCCAGGATAGATATTACCTGGTATTTAAGGACCCGGAAAAATTACTGGAAAGCAGTATTGGCACAATCGGAGAATATGGAAACAATGTAAGATTCCACGATTGTCTGTTAGCAGAGCGTGGCAAATTAATGCTAAAAGATGATGCTCTGAAAAAATTATCCCAAATATAAAGGGGCCCTTGCAGGGCTCCTTTTTTTAAAGGAGGATGGGACGCTTCTATTTTGATCGCTTTATCCACAGGGGTAAGCCTGTGGATAAACCGATCAAAATGGAAGCGTCCCCTGAATATGAAAATATTAAAATTATTAAAGGAAACTTACCCGGATGTTGAGACTGCTTTGGATTTTGAAAATCCATATCAGCTTTTAGTTGCTACAATTTTGTCCGCGCAAACTACTGATATACAGGTAAACAAGGTAACTAATAATCTTTTTCCAAAATATCCTTCACCAAAAGAGTTGTCTGAAGCAACTCAGGAAGAATTGGAAAATGATATTAAAACAATTGGCTTGTATAAAAATAAAAGTAAGAATTTAATAAAAACTGGAAAAATTTTAATGGAAAAATTTAATGGGGTGATACCTGATACCAGGGAAGGATTGATGGAGTTACCCGGGGCGGGAAGAAAGACTGCTAATGTAGTTTTAAGTAATGCTTTCAATATACCTGCAATTGCAGTAGATACTCATGTATTCAGAGTTTCCAGAAGACTAGGCTTATCCCAAGGGAAAACTCCTGATGAGGTTGAACAAGATTTGATGAAAATAATTCCTAAAGAGGATTGGAAGGATGCACACCATTGGTTAATTTGGCACGGCCGTCTGGTGTGCAAAGCTCAAAACCCTAATTGTCAGAGTTGCCCTCTTTCTTCGGAGTGTTGTTTTTTTCAAAATTCTCATTAAAGTCAGACCAAATCTGATTGGTTATTGCATTCATCATTTTATCCTTGGCTTTAGGATTATTTTTCACCATATCAGCAAGAAGTTCTTTGATTTCCTGACGCTTACTCTTTCCATCGATAGGGCAGGCTTTTTTTGCAGTTGGTAATTGATGTTTTTCAATCATCTTAATAATATCTTTTTCATATACAAAGATAAGAGGACGAATTACAGTAATTTCAGTTCTGTCTAAAAAAACTTTCGGAGCAAAAGTGTTAATTCTGCCCTCATAAGTAAGACTAAGCATAAATGTTTCAACACAGTCATCCATATGATGCCCAAGGGCAACCTTGTTACAACCAATGCTTTTAGCATAAGTATTCAAAGCGCCTCTTCTCATGTTTGCACACAATGAGCAGGGGTTTTTTTCTTCCCTTTCCTCAAAGACAATCTTTCCAATATCTGTTTTCACATAATGAAATGGAATGTCCAGACTTTCAGAAAAAGCTTTTACTTCAGAATAATCGATTTCCCAGCCTAAATCTAAAAATACAGAATTTAATTCAATTTTAATAGGCCAGATTTTCTTAATCGTGTATAATGAGTATAATAATATTATGCTATCCTTGCCTCCGGATACCCCAATGGCAACTTTGTCTCCATCTTCAAGAAGCTGGAACATTTTGATAGCCCGCTTAACCTTATTTATCAATTGATAACGCATTTTTTTCCACAAATGATTTCACCTCAGGGTGATTATATAGTAAAAGTACAGGAATAAAAAGGAATTTTTAAGGGGGATTTAACTATGGCAGTAATTCTTGATGGCAAAAAAATTGCCGGAGAAATTCGTCAGGAAATAAAAAAAGAAACAGAAAAAATTTTTGCAGAAAGACAAATTAAGCCCGGCTTGGCAGTTATCATTGTTGGAGATGATCCAGCTTCAGCAATTTACGTTCGCAATAAAGAAAAGGCTGCACAGGAAGTTGGTTTTAACTCGGTGGTTAAAAGATATCCAGCCAATACAAGCCAAGAAGATCTTCTTGCTGCTGTAGATGAAATAAATAATGATAAAAGTATTCACGGAATGATCGTCCAGCTCCCTCTCCCAAAGCACCTTAACGAGAAGGAAGTAATAAAAAGAATCGATCCTAAAAAAGATGTGGACGGACTTCATCCTTTAAGCATCGGAGCTTTAACCATTGGTGATAATGGATTGGTTTCCTGCACACCAAAAGGATGTATTCACCTAATTAAAGAAACGGGAATTGAAATATCCGGGAAAAAAGCTGTAGTAGTTGGCAGAAGCAATATGGTAGGTAAACCCGTTGCACTCCTTCTTCTTCAGGAAAATGCCACTGTTACAATTTGCCATTCAAGAACAAAAGATTTAAAGGCAGAGCTTCAGGATGCGGATATTATTGTAGCTGCAGTTGGCATAGCTAATCTTATTAAAGGGGATATGGTAAAAAAAGGAGCAGTTGTAATTGATGTTGGAATTAATCGTTCTGAAGATGGAAAACTTTGCGGTGATGTAGATTTTGCAGCAGCTTCAGAAAATGCTGGATTTATAACACCAGTTCCCGGGGGCGTTGGCCCAATGACTATCGCAATGTTACTAAGTAATACTTTGGAGGCTTTTTATAATGGAATTTAAAGAGAAAGATTCAATAATTCTTGAAGATATGGAAAAACTAGAACAATACAGCCTGAAAATAAAAGAGCGCTTTGATGGAGAGTTAAAAGATAATCTTCATGAAACTTTACTTGAGGGATCAATAAAAAAAATTCGTACATCAAGAAGAGCTATTGAAGAACTTAGCCGTCCTTGTCGTATGATGCTTGAGCATTTTTCATATTTCCAGGGAGATTACGCACACTCGATTGGATATAAAGTTGGCCAGTTTTTGGACGGAAGAGCGGTTTTGCTAGACTTTGAAGTTCAGGAATGGGGAAATATTATCCTTAATTTAGGAAATGTAACATTAAAATGGCGGGATGAAGATTATACATATTTATTTTATCCTGACAAAGTAATGATTAAGTCAAAAAATAGGAGCAATCCAGATATTTTCTTATCTTTTAGTTTTAGTTTTAAATACACAAAAGTTCATTTAAGATACAAAAATATCAGTGAAGATCCTCAGGTTGAATATTGGCATGAAGATCTTGAAGACTAACATATAAAGTAACGGGGGATCGTGAATGGAAGGACTTAGAGTAGTAGCAATCTTTATTATTATGATTTTCTTACTTCAGAGAAAAGTAAATACCGGAGTAGTTATGGTTCTGGGCTCACTTTTTTTTGGTATTTTTTATTTAATGAATCCTTTGGATATTCTTAAAACAGCGGGGGATTCTCTTTTTATTAGAAGTACAATTGAGCTGATGCTTGTTTTAATTTTAATTTCGGCTCTGGAGTATGTTTTACGGATTAGTGAATTAATGCCTAAAATGATCAGAGCTTTAAGAGGATTGGTTAGTGATTCCAGAGTTATAATGGCATTTCTTCCTGCCCTCCTGGGTCTTCTACCATCTCCTGGAGGAGCAAGGTTTTCGGCACCAATGGTGGGAGAAATAGCAGATCAGATTAAATCTTTAAATCAGGAAGAAAAAAGTTTAATAAACTATTGGTTCCGGCATATTTGGGAATATATTTTTCCATTGTATCCAGGACTCATTCTGGCGGCAGCCTTTATTGAAAGAGGGGTAGGAGAAGTTTTTAAGTATAACCTGCCCTTCACCCTGTTATCACTAACGGTAGGCTCCCTTTTTTGTTTCAGACATTTAAAAGAAAAAGAAATAAAAACTATGTATTCAGGACCAAAGGAAAGTTTATGGAAAAACTTTTTAAGCGGGATATTCCCAATTGCTTTGATCATAATTTTAGTTGTTTTTGCAAAATTTAACATAGTTTATTCTCTGTTATCTGTAATAATTATGGTTATTATTTGGAAAAGAATTAAAGATAAAGAGATTGTTGAATTAGTAAAAAGTTCCTTTTCTTTAAATATGATTGTCCTGGTATTTGGGGTTATCTTTTTTAGAAATATGATGGAAGTCAGTGGAGGCTTTGCCGAAGTAATTCAAGTAATCGAAAATCTTGGAATTGCTCCCTGGATTGTAGTAGCAGTTCTTCCTTTCATAACTGGAATTCTTACAGGAATGGTTCTTCCAATGGTAAGTATAAGCTTCCCAATAATAATTGGATTTATTGGAACTGGCATGGATGTTAACTGGCCTTTGTTTTCCCTTGCCTTTGGATTTGGATTTTCAGGAGTTATGCTATCACCACTACATCTTTGCCTTTTACTTACAATAGATCACTTTAAAGCAGA
>RZYW01000098.1 GCA_009930175.1 Clostridia bacterium | reverse complement strand
TAATTTTATCATAGTTTTATCAGGAGCAAAAGATTTTATTCAATCAGGATTAAACCAAAGCAAAAAAACGGCAACATCTTTGCAGATGCTGCCGCTTCTATTTTATACCAAAATTTCTTTAATTTTTATAATTTTGTTTTTCTATTTATTTACTGCATCTACTGCTTTTTTTATTAATGTTGCCATTCCCGTGATTCTTGATGATGGGATTGCGCAGATTGCAATTCTTAGTCCTTTTTTAAGTGGAACAAGGAATAAATTGTCTTCATTTAGCTTTGCTGCAATTTCTGCAGAATTTGCAACTGGAACTGTAATGAAAAATCCTGAATCGTATGGACAGGTTTCCAATCCAACTTCTGCTGCCTCATCTAAGAAAATTTTTGCACGGTTTGCAAGTCTCTGACTGTACTCTGCTCTTTCAGCAAAAAGTTTTTCTTTAAGATCTTTGTCCTTCCAAAGCTTGATTAATGCAAGCTGACCAGCTCTTGTACAATTGGACCATGTTCCTCTGCAAGAATATTGGTTTGAATCGTAAAACTCGTTAATTACATCTTCCGATGAGCTTACTGCAATCATTGCACCTGTACGGTATCCATACATAGTGTAACTCTTGGACATACTGAATCCAATAATCACAAGGAAATTTTCTGGCAGATTTGTGAACAGCTCAAAGAATTTTCTGCTTCCCTCTGGAGCAAAATCGATGTAGGCGATATCTACAAAAAGAATAAAGTTTTTATCTTTGCCCGCAGTTCTCTCTTTACCACCTTCAACAACTTTTTCCCAGTCTTCGTACGTTAAGCTGAATCCTGTTGGGTTGTGAGCTGGTGAGTTAATAATCGCAAGGGCATTATCCTGCTCTTTAAGTAATTCATCAATTTTTACAAAGAAATCATTACTGTCGAATTTTTTGTTTTCATCATAAAGTCTGAATGTTACAAGCTCTCTAGCCATTTCTGTCGCCATAGTTTTATATGGGCCCCAGAACCAATCTGCAGTAAGAACTTTTTCACCTCTGTCTGTGTAATTCCAAACCGCGTGGTGAATTGCTCCAGATCCCCCTGGTGTGGAGATGGCCTTGATGTGCATGTTTGCTGGCTTGTAATCTTCAAAAGTAAAATCAATTGCCGCCTGAGCATATTCTGGCAGTCCAGCTATTGGCGCGTAGTTTGCTGAATCTTCAAAAGGAAGTTCTTTAATTATTTTTTCAATAGTCGGAAAGGTCACAAGAGATCCATCTCTGTCCAAAAATGCTCCAATTGAAGCGTTGATTATATTTTCTTTTCCTACTATTTTCGCTTTTTCATTCGCTGCAGAGTTGACCCCAAAGATAACGTCTTCCTCTTTTTTACCTTTCGAGTGCTTTGCTAATACTGATGTACTCCCCATTTTAATCCACTCCATTACTTATAGTTGTATTTATTTCATTCAAGCTATTATATAACAACTTTTTTTATTTATCAGCAGTTTTTCCATGTATACAATATTCTTGTGAAAAATATTTTAATAAAAGTGCTTGCATTTGATTTTTAATTATTGTATCATTACTGCAATTTCATATTAAAAAGACTATGAAAAAGATAAGTACTGAGAATTTTATTTATCAAAGAGAGCCGGGGATGGTGTGAGCCTGGTATAAATTTTTCTGCGGGAAGCTGCTTTAGAGTCTTGATTTACTAAGTGAGATGCGAATTACTTTTTGGTTTTTCGTTTCTAATTAGGGTGGTACCGCGGGAGTTTCCTCTCGTCCCTTACTGGGATGAGGGGTTTTTTTATATAGTTTTTTAAGGAGGAAGAAAATTATGAGTAACTTGAAACAATGTATCCTGGAACTACTTGAACAAAACAGCAGACTTCCTGTTGAGGAAATTGCCTGCCTGTTAAATGCTGAGGTTGAGGCCGTGGCCGCCGCCATCAGGGAACTTGAAGAATCCAGGGCCATTTTAAAATACTCTGCGGTTATTGACTGGGAAAAAAATGACTCTGAAAAAACTAATGCTTTAATTGAGTTGACAATTACTCCTGAGCGGGAGTTTGGTTTTGATAAAATTGCTGAACGAATTTACGGTTTCCCTGAGGTGAAATCTTTATATCTGATGAGCGGATCTTATGATCTGGCGGTTTTTGTGGAGGCGGATAGTTTTAAGGATATTTCCTTATTCGTGAGTGAAAAGCTGGCTCCTTTGAACCAGGTTAAGGGAACTAAAACCCACTTTATTATGAAAAAATACAAGGAGCTAGGTGTTCCTTTTAAGAGTGAAGAAAATGCGAAAAGGCTGGTGGTTACTCCGTGAGTATGGTTTTTGAGAAGGCGTTGAATGAAAAAATTAAAATGACACCTCCTTCAAAGATTAGAAAGTTTTTTGATTTGGTTGTGAATACTCCTGGGGTTATTTCTTTGGGTGTTGGTGAGCCGGATTTTATGACTCCCTGGCATATTCGGGAGGCTTCTTTCTATTCTTTGGAGAAAGGTTACACAACATATACAAGTAATAAGGGACTAATTGAGCTGAGACGGGCAATTTCAAAATATCTGACAAAATATGATGTAGAGTATAATCCTGAAGATGAGATTTTAGTTACCATTGGTGTGAGTGAGGGTGTGGATTTGGCCCTGCGGGTGCTGATTGAGGCTGGGGATGAAATTTTGGTTCCCGATCCTTCTTATGTAAGTTATTCACCACTAATTGGTTTGGCTGGCGGGGTCTCTGTACCATTAAAAACCAGCTGTGAAAATGCTTTTAAGATTACTGCAGATGAGCTTGAGGCGGCAATTACGCCAAAGACTAAGGCATTAATTTTGACTTTCCCGAATAATCCTACAGGGGCTATTTTGACTAAGGAAGAGCTGGAAAAGCTGGCTGAGGTTATTATTCGTCACGATTTGATTGTTATTTCAGATGAAATTTATGCTGAACTTACTTATGATGGGGTTCATACTTCTGTGGCAAGTTTGCCGGGAATGCAGGAGCGGACAATTTTGCTTAATGGATTTTCCAAGGCTTATGCTATGACAGGATGGCGTGTTGGCTATGCCTGCGGACCGGAAAACGTTATTTCTATGATGAACCGGATCCACCAGTATAGCATTCTTTGCGCCCCGGTTATGGGACAGCTGGCTGCAGTTGAAGCCCTGGAAAACGGGAATAAGGAAATGAAGCAGATGGTAATGTCATATAATTATAGAAGAAACTCAATGGTAAACGGATTTAATAAGATAGGGCTTGAATGCAGCCTGCCCCAAGGGGCATTCTATGCCTTCCCCTCGGTGAAGAATACTGGTATGAGTTCCGATGAGTTTGCGGAAAAGCTGTTGCTGGCAGAAAAAGTAGCCGTGGTGCCAGGAACGGCTTTTGGAGAAATGGGGGAAGGCTACATTCGCTGCTGCTACGCCGCATCACAAGCCGACATCAACGAAGCAGTCAAGCGAATGGACCGCTTTTTAGGGGACGCTTCCAAAATCAGCGCGTTATCCACAGGCTGAAAATTCAGCGGGAAAATATTAAAAGGTGCAGAGAGTCTGATTTAGAATTGAGAAAATTCTATCAGACCCGCTGCACCTTTTTTGTTATACATACTTATTAAAATGTTTATTTACATACCTGCTTGCTTAATTATTTTCCTGCTGCCCTGTGGATAACGCGCTGAAAATAGAAGCGTCCCCTCTTGCGCGGTTGCGGCCGTCCTGTTTGGCTCTGTATAGAGCTTTATCTGCCTTTTCTACTATTTCCTGAGGCTCTGTTCCCAGGGTCGGAATCATTGTTGCTACCCCAACGCTTATTGTTACATATTTACTTACAGTTGAAGCTTCATGGGGTATTTGTAAATTTTCAATCCCTTTGCGCAGCTCCTCTGCAAGCTTTATGGCACCTTCGTAATTTGTTCCCGGAAGAATGCAGGCAAACTCTTCCCCACCCCAGCGGGCAACAAGGTCTGTGCCTCTCTTCAGTAAATTCTTTAGAGTATAAGCCACCATTTTAAGGCACTCGTCTCCCTCAAGATGACCGTAAGTATCATTATAAATTTTGAAAAAATCCAAATCCAGCATCAGCACAGACAAATTCTCTTCATATCTTCTTGCTCTGCTCCACTCGGCTTCCAAAATCTCATTAAATTTATTTTTATTTGGAATCTTCGTTAATCCATCAAGCATGCTGTTTTCTTTAATTACATCTCGAAGTTTTTTTAATTCAATATGGTTTTTAACCCGGGCTTTTAGCACAGGTATGCTGTAAGGTTTAGTTATATAGTCGATGGCGCCGATTTTTAACCCTTTTTCTTCATCCGCTTCCTTGCTTAGAGCCGTAACAAAAATTACAGGAATTTCTCTGGTTTCCGGCA
>RZYW01000097.1 GCA_009930175.1 Clostridia bacterium | reverse complement strand
GGCTAAACCCTCTGTAGAAGAAGGTTTTTGGTTTGCTGTTTATTCCGTTAAGTGGCCTGTCACAATATCTTTATTAGTAGTTCTTGGAATTATTTTATACAGATGGTTTGATAAAAAGGAGTTAAAAAGCTGGGTTAATTCTACCTGGGATTTTTCAAAACAGATACTTCCTTTATTGTTTGCAGGAGTATTGGTTGCAGGATTTTTAATGGGAAGCCCTGGATCAGATGGAGGAATTATCCCTTCTCAGTGGATTTCTAATCTTGTGGGTGGGAATTCATTAAAATCTAATTTATTGTCTTCAGTAGTTGGAGCATTTATGTATTTTGCAACTCTTACAGAGATTCCAATAATTCAGGGACTGATGGCCTCTGGAATGGGTAAAGGACCTGTTCTTGCCTTGCTTCTTGCCGGTCCAGCTTTAAGTCTTCCGAATATGCTGGTAATAAGAAGTGTGTTAGGAAATTTTAAAACTTTTGTGTATGTAATGCTGGTAATAGTAATGGCAACTATAAGCGGGTTAATATTTGGTACTTTTTTCTAAAAAATCATGTGATATAATTAAAGAGGTAAATTGGTTAAAGATTTAACTAATTTGCTTCTTTTTTTTTGATAAATCTGGAGGAAATATGAAGAACAAAAATTTTGTAATAAGATTAATATTTTATATTACAGGTATAGTAATTTTAACCTTTGGAATAGCTCTTACAATTGAAGCTAATCTTGGAGCTTC
Source organism: Clostridia bacterium (assembly GCA_009930175.1). Taxonomy (GTDB): domain Bacteria; phylum Bacillota; class Peptococcia; order Peptococcales; family SKKY01; genus SKKY01. Next base: position 3,711 of record RZYW01000097.1, on the reverse strand, counting down.
TCCAATTGATGCCCTTCTTGTTGGTCTTCATAATTCCTTTGGCTTAACAGTGGGAAGCTGGGAATATATAATAGCAATATTTTTATTAGTTATAAATTCAATAGCTGTTGGAAAAAGACCACAACTATTGGCTTTGAGCACAGCAATATTAGTTGGTATTGGCATAGATTTTTGGTTGAAAATATTTGCTCCAACAGATATATTTGTGGGCTTGGGAATAAATATAACGGCATTACTAGCAGGAACTTTTCTTTGCAGTTTTGGCATTGCAACCTATCTACAAGCAGATTTTTTACCATCACCTTTTGATGAAACAATGCTGGTTATTAGTCAGCGTTTTAATTTGTCTCTGTTTGTTGCCAAAACAATACTAATGACATTTTTCCTTATCCTGGCGTTTTTATTTAAGGGACCTGTTGCAATAGGAACGATAATTATTTTAATAATATCAGGACCAATAATTGGCTGGACTTTTCCAAAAATGAAGGCTTTAAAAAACAAGACAATGGGAGTAATATGATGAAAAATATTCTTACAGAAAAAATAGTAATTGAAAATATACCCCTTCTTATTTTAAAAGAAAATACTGAGAAAAAACCACGGGGAGTAATTTTTCTTTATCACGGATGGTCTTCAAAAAAGGAAAATTATCACTTTATTGGTGGTATTTATGCAAATGAAGGTTATCAGGTAATTATTCCAGACTCTGTAAATCATGGAGAAAGAGGTATTCTTGACTATGAGGATGAGAGTGTAATGGAAGAAAATTTTTGGAAGACAGTAATCAATAGTGTTAAAGAATATTTTGTAATAAAAAAATATTTGCTGGAAAATAAAATGCTTCTTTCCAATAATATATGTGTAACCGGTAATTCTATGGGTGGAATGATTTCTTCTGGAATTTTTGTTAAAGATAAAGATATATTAACCTTAGCAGTTATGAATGGAGCCTGTGACTGGCTGGATCTTGATGAGAAGATAAAAGAAGACAAAAATATTGACAGGAAAAAAGGTATTGATCAGAAAATTTTAGAAGATTATAATCCTTCCTCAAATATTGAAAACTTTTTCTATCGTCCCTTTCTATTACAACATGGGGAAGAAGATAAATCCGTTCCCATTAGAACCCAGGAGCATTTTTATGCTAAAATCCTTGAGGTGTATAAAGGTAAAGAAGACAGGATTAAGTTTACTAAAATTCCAAATCTTAACCATCACAAAACTACTGGAATGATTGAAGAAAGTATGCATTGGTTTAATTTCTTTTGCAAATCAGAATAAATTAAAGAAGCAAGTTCCTTAAAATCAGGAGCTTGCTTCTTTTTCTGCCTTTTTAATGTCTTGAATTTGATCATAAGCTTGATCATTAATTCTTTGGTCACCATCTTTTTTTATAATAGCTTTAAGAAAGTGCTTTCTGGCATTTGTGGGATTATTAAATTTTAAGAAAAATAAACCAAGAATATATGAAAGCTGCTGGTCTTCTTTTTGAGAAGAAGTACCGCTGTTGTAATAATAGTCATAGTAGTAAGCGAAGGCCTGTAAAGATGCTTTTTCGTACATAACTTTATCACCAAGATCTTTATATAACCAGGCAAGACGCATCCAAATTTTACCCAGATCTTTTGAGTGTTCTTTTTTGATTATTAAAGATTGAATAGCCTGATAATAATCGTTAAGAACATTATCGATTGTTCTTTCTTCGCTGGTATTAGGGTTAAAAATTCTTCTTAGTGTGTCCTTGTTTTTAAGGATAGCTTCTTGATGGTAACTATGAAGTTTTTTTGGGAATTCTTCGTAGAAATTTGCATAATAACAATTTGGACAAGTCCAGATACTATACCATACAGGATCAAAATCTTTGTAAACCATTCTGTAGTCATCTTCAATTTTATCTAGATTTAGTTTTGAATGTCTTACTAAGAAAGTGTTAAATGTTGTTCCGCAAGCAGGACATTCTTTTTCTTTTTCGACTATAAAATTTTTATACGGATCTGGCTCTGGAACATGATATAAGACATGCCCCTGAGGGAAGAAGTTTTCTTTTAAGGTTTTTTCAGTGAAAGTTAATTCCGGCTTATCTCCCACAGTAGTTGAGAAATATTTAATAGATTCTGTATTAGGAACTTCAACTTGTGGAACCTCTTCTATAGGAAGAATTATATCCTCCTTTTCAGAATCGGAGCTTTTTGTACAAAGTCTATCTTCCAGCTCTGCATATCTTTTTGTTTGAAGGCGAAGTCGGTTACTTAAGCTTTGCATAATTTTTATAGCAAAACCGGGGTCATCCTTAATTGCTTTCTCAAAATTCACCTTATTAATAACTAATAATAAGCACTCTTCCTGGGCAACAGCAGTTGTACTTCGTGGGAAATCTTCCAGAAGAGCCATCTCCCCAAAGAAGTCCCCGTTTTTTAGAATAACAAGTGGTGGGATATCTTTAGAGTATTCATTTGCATATATATTTACAGCACCGCTAAGAATTATATACATTTCGAAGCCGGAGTCACCTTTTTTAAAAAGAACTTTATCTTTAGGAACCTTTGAAAGTCTTCCAGACTCCTTTAATGTTGCCAGTTTCACTTTAGAAAGCACATCCCTCTTGTAAATATTATGTTTAAATTATATCATAATGATACGAATTTAAAATATTAACTGCAAGGAGATTTTAAAATGACGGAAATCAAAGATAATAATTCAACAGAAATTCTTCTCACAAAAAGATATACATTAAAGGAAGAGATAGCAAACAGCATTTCCCACGGGCTAGGAGTTGTTTTTAGTATAGTAGCACTAACTATTTTGCTGGTTTACTCCATCTCTAAAAGTGATGTTACTGCTACTGTTGCCTTTTCAATTTATGGTGCTTCTGGAATTTTTTTATATCTTGCTTCAACCCTATATCATAGTTTTAGAATTGAAGGAGTAAAAAGAATTCTTCGGGTTTTTGATCACTCTTCAATTTATTTATATATTGCCGGGTGTTATACGCCAATTGCCCTTCTTGGAATGGAAGGTGGATGGAGAATAGGTATAATTGTTTCTGTGTGGCTTATTGCAGTTGGTGGTATTACATTTAAAATAATTACCTACAAATCAATGGAAAAATATAAAAGATACTCCCTTGGAATTTATTTAGCTATGGGTTGGCTTGCTGTAGCAACAATTAAGCCTTTACTTGAAAATTTACCATTATCTTTTTTAATGTATCTTCTTGCTGGAGGGCTTGTTTATACAATAGGTACAATTTTCTATGCATTTAAAAAGATTCCTTTTAATCATGCAATCTGGCATTTGTTTGTTCTTGCAGGAACGGTAGTTCATTTCCTCGGTATTTTTAAGTATCTGGCTTAAATTTAAAAATATATGGGTAATTTATTAATATATAAAAATATTAATATCTGGGGGTGGCGTTTTGGGTTGGAGATTTATTCTTTCCCTTGGTTTTTCAATTATCATAGCTCTTTTTGCAATAGCAAATGCTGGCAGTGTAAGAGTGAATTTTATTTTTGCAATATATGAGGTATCTCAGGCAATAGTTATATTAATTTCGGCAATAGTTGGTGCCGTTATCGTTATGCTTTTGAGTATCGTAAAAAATATAAAGCTGAATATGAAAATTAATAATCAAGAGAAGGTTATTGCTGAATTACAAAGAGAAAAAGAAAAAAACATTACTCAATTTGCTGAGTTAGAAAAGAAATATGAAGA
>RZYW01000096.1 GCA_009930175.1 Clostridia bacterium | reverse complement strand
CTTTACTGTAAAAGCAAATGATGGACTGGCAGCAGGAACTTATACAGAAACTGTGACCATTTCAGCAGATAATATGACAAGTGAGACTTTCACAGTAACCCAGGTGGTTAATGCAATCTCCGGAGGAGGAGGCAGCGGTTCCAATGACGATAGTTCACCAAGCCCAGCACCAGCTCCTGTGGCAACTATTTTAAATGAGATAACAACTTTAGATGATCAGAAATTAGAGACAAGTCTCCAACTAAGTGGGGAAGCTAGAATTGATGTAACTTCAACAGGTACAGGGCAAGCTAGTATTTCTGGAGATATAATAAATCAGTTGTCTCAATTACAAAAACCTTTAGATATAGCTGGTCAGGGCGTGAGCTTGCTGTTTGGGCCAAATGCTTTGCAAAATCCACAAACTAATGCAGGGAACAATTTAGGTACTGTAGAAATTAGTGCGACTCCAGTAGGTAATCAGGAAAAAGAAGAACTTCTTGCTGCTACTCCACTGGGCCAAAGTACAGGTGTTTTCCAGGTAGGTGGACAGATATTCAATTTTACAGCCCAACGTAATAAAACTACAGATGGAAGTACAAGTACGGAAAACATAGGAAACTTTGCGGAACCTGTTGCAGTTACTATTGACCTTTCAGGATTGACTTTAACGTCAGAACAGATTAGTCAGTTAACAGGTACTCGCTTAGAAAAAAATGAAATGGGTGAAATAGTTCCTGTATTCCTTGGAGGAACTTATGACTTAGATAAAAAAACATTCACCTTCTTTACAGAGAAGTTCAGTCTTTATACTGTATTGCAAAAGAAGGACTTGGTAATTTTAAATTTATCTATTGATAATACAATTACTAAAATTAATGGAGAGATTAAAAATATCGATGTTCCTCCGAGCTTAATGAATAATCGTACTTTCGTACCACTACGCTATATTGGTGAAGCTTTGGGAGCCAGTTTTGATTGGGATAATGAAAGCAGAACAGTAACATTCCAATGTGCTGATCAAACCTTAGGCCTTGTAGTAGGTCAAAATATTTCAGGGATGGATATTGGTCCTGTTATTATTAATGGACGAACCATGGTTCCATTACGTTACATTTCAGAAAATTTTGGCGCACAGGTAATGTGGTTTCCAAACACTAGATCCGTTAGTGTAGTAAAATAAAAAAAGAGCCAAGGGATAAATTAAATCCCTTGGCCTTTTATAATATAATGCTGGTTTGAAAGATTCCATCTTGAACAGAGAAAGAACAAATCCCTTTATATTTTTGAACTACTGCAGCAATACTTTTTGTTCCCAGTCCTTGGGTATTATCTGCTCTAACAGGCATATCTTGAATAAATGCTACATTCCCATCAAAACTATTAGTAATCTGGATTAAAGGACTATTATTATTCATTTTACAAACAATTTTTATATTCCTATCTATTCCGTCAGGCATAGCTTTGCAAGCATTCACAGCATTTTCTATAGCATTAGCAAAGATAACGCATAGATCCATATCAGAAATATCAGTTTTCTCTGGCAGATCAATTTCAGTTTCAACCTTAATATTTTCATTTTTAGCCTTCTTAATATAGGAGGATAGAATTAAATTAACCGTATAATTATTACAAAATTTTTCAACTATTGTTTCGTCAATAGATTTTTCAACTTCGGCTATATATTTTGCTGCCCCATCCTGGTTATTATCTGATAAATATGAATTAATCAGGCTGAGATGGTGCCTCATATCATGGCGATAAATGAGAGTTTTTTGCTGAGAATTTTGAATTTCTTCCAGGTGTGTCTGCGCTGAGGTTATTTGTGTTTTCAATAAATCCTGCTCACTTTTGAGGATAAGATGTTCTCTGGTTTGTTTGAAAAAACGTAGAATTAGATAATAGGCTGAAAGTGTTAAAACAGAAAGAAGAAGGGCATCCCTTGCCATGGCACCTGGAGCTAAATTGTTTAAGTCATATTTAGCAATTGAATAAATAATCATGTAATAAGAGAGAGGAATAAGGGAAAAACCTAACCAGCCTTTATCTGTATTGTTCAGCATATAAAGAAAAGAAGGACGTATGTATTTGTAAATAAAAATACCCACAGGGACATATAAAATGAAGGAAATAATGTTTATTAAATCTCTGCTGGAATCAAAAACCAGGAAAATTATTACACCAATAAGAGTGAAAGATGTGCTTATGGCAACAAGTGTCAAAAGAACAAAAAATACTTTGGTTCCTTTGAACTTTGAAATAAATAAAAACACAATAAAAGTAGGAAGGTGAACAAGAAGAGGATAAAATTTCATAAAATTTCCATAGCCATAGTTTAATAAAATAAAAATATCAAAAGATATTATGATGGTTATAAAAGATCCTAATAAATAGTAGTGTTTTTTATCTTTAATTCTGCAATCTAATAACATATACATGATAATGACTGCGAAAATGAAGCTTAGAAAAGATCTTAAATAATCCATATTATAATTCCACCTATTCTTTTAATCTTTTCCAACCTGGAAATATATTATACCAGAATAGATTTAAAAAAAATAAAAAATATACATTTCATAACGAAAAATATACATTTCATGCAAGACCAAAAAAAAGTAGAGTCCTTCAGTGTATAGTTAAGTAGATATTACATATAAAAATGGAGGAGAAATTATGAAAAAAAATATTGTAATCGCACTTATTCTTTTATTATCCCTTATAATGCTAGGTGGCTGTGGTGACAGCGGTCCCGATTTAACTGAAGTAAAGAAAAAGTATAATGAAGCAGCAGATGTTTTTAATGAAGCGGGTAAAGTTTTTGAGGCTAATGGTTGGGCTAATGATGAAGAGAGCTTGAAAAACCATAATGATTTAGCAGTAGCTATTGAAGAAATTAGAATGGTAATTGAAGATCCAAAATTATCAAAGGAAATTGATCCAGAGCTAATGGGTAAGGATTTAGATGAATTTATTGCAGTATTAAAAGAATACAAAGAAGCAATTTCTATACCATTTCCATCAGCGGAAATATCTGCAAATGAAGTTGCTGAGGAAGAATATGCTAATGATGAGCAAAAAAAAGAAATGGTACAAATGCTTGTAGAAATGTTTAATGGCGTGAATACAGATTTCAATCTTATGGTTGAATATCTTGATGAGAAAAAATTAATTGAAGAAGGTTCAAAATTAAAAAAAGAATTACAGGAATATGCATTAGTTTTACAAGAAGTACATGATGGATTAACAGGAGATACAATTTCCGGGGCTCAAGCAGAAGATTTTCTTAACAAGATAGAAGCTACGGATAATTTTATTGTTCAAACAATAGATACTTACTTGAAATAATGGGGGATTTTTACGTGAAAAAGAAAATAATTATCAATGTTCTATTATTATTGATTATTTCAGTTACTTTCTTGGGTTGTGGAGATTCAGCTGTTGATAAAGTGGCTTTAGTTGATGTTTCTACTGAAGAAGGAATAACTCTTAAGTTACCTGATGACATGGTAAAACAAGAAGGAGATATTACTTCATATGTTAATAAGGAAACTGGTGATAATGTAAGTTTTGGATCATCAGAAGTTGATATGTATCCAATATCTTCATGGGGAGAGGAAGACGTGTTAGCTCTTTACCAAAGTAGATATGAAGATGTTCTTCTTAAAAGTTTTGAAAATGGTAAAAAGATCAATGGAAAAGATGCATTAGTATCGGTATTAGACATAGTAACTCCTGGTAACAATAATATTACCTTAACTCTTGTTGTAGTTACTGATGGTGCTTATGATTATGTAATTAGTTATATACACGGAAAAGATAACACAGAAGGATCTCTTGCTTCAAACATTGAAACATCAATTGAAAGTATAAGTATTACAAAATAAATTATTGTAGTAAATGCCTAGATATTTCAGGGATATCTTTGGTTCTCTTTTAAGTTTATCAGGTATAATTAACTAAAGAGATTCAAAGGAGGTAGAAATAATGACTTTAGCATCATCAGTAGTTTTTGTAATAGGTTGTATTTTATTTGCTTTAATACCTGTAAGAGGAAATGCTCATTGTGACACTCTGGATGGCCCAGCAGTTATAGATGGTAGAAAAGCATTAGAAACAGGGAATATCAATTATGCATATAAATGGATTTTTGAAGAATATGAAGAGGAACTAAAGGAAATATTTAATTTGAGTCTTAAAGTTAGAAAACTTGGAAAAGATGCCCAGGAAGTTGCAGATCTTAGGTTTTTAGAGAATTTCGTAAGAATTCACCGTGCTGGTGAGGGAGCACCATATGAAGGATTAAAGCCTTCTGGAAGTAATGTGGATCCTTTAGTAGTTGCGGCAGATAAGTGCATAGAAGTTGGTAATATGTCTCCATTGAAGGGATTAGTTACAGAAGAAAAATATAATGCTTTAGAAGAAAAGTTCAATAAAGCAATTGCTCTAAAAGACTATGATATAAATAATG
>RZYW01000095.1 GCA_009930175.1 Clostridia bacterium | reverse complement strand
AAAGAGAGGTGTCTTTTTGTGTACATTTTTGATAGTTAAGTCTTTAAGAACATTGACATATCAAAAGATTAAACAGATTTTATAACTGCGAAAGTTGAGATTATAAGCGGCAACTTATTTTCTGTCATGGATTTGTTCGCGAAGCGAACTTAAAGTTTTTTGTGCATTTCGGGCTTTCATTACCCGAAATATGCAAACATCTTTCGGGTAATGAAAGCGGTCAACGAAGCTGTTTGAAGGAAACCTTCATGTACAATTTGATGAAAGGAGCTAAAAAACAACGATCCGCGAAAAATCGTTGTTTTTGTTATCTAATCTACTTTCAACTGAGGGGATATATTGGATTGGAAAACGAAAGACTTATATCAGGAGAAAATTTGGATTTTTTTTGATTTCAATCAAGTTATTAGTGAATCAAACATACTCAAGCTAATATCGTACAGAGATTGGGAAGTCCATCATATCCAAGTTCAATTTATAAAGGTTGTAAGGAAACGGTCAGGTTAGCAAATAATTCTAGTATATTTTTCAATGTCTTTTTTTTCTTTATCCGTTATTTTTTCGTCTGTAATCAAGGCTGTTATTTCATCGAGATTGTAAAAATTATAAAAATCCTCTTTGTCTATTTTGCTTGAGTCGGCGACAATATATTTTTCCCTGGCATTGTTCAACACAATTTCTTGAGTAGTGCCTTCTTCTTCATTTGCAGTATATATTTCATTCCTGCTTATTCCGTTTGTTCCGATAAAAGCTTTTGAAATTCTCATCTTAGACAGCGCTTGATTGGCGATACTCCCAACAAAAGCTCCTGTTCGGTATCTATAGCTACCGCCTATTAGAATCAAATCATATTTGTTGGAGTTGTTAAATTTATTAAAGACATGGATTGAATTAGTAATGATCCTTGTTGGAAAGTCTTCCATGTAATCGTACACATTCTCGATTGTTGTACTGGGACCTAAAAATATTGTGTCGCCACTTTTAATTAAATTTGCAATTTTTTTTGAAATATATTTTTTTTCTTCTATCATGATTTCTTTCTTCTCAATATGAGACAGTTCTTTGTTGAATGAATTGTCCACAGGTTTTGCTCCACCGTGGATCCGTAGAAGTTTGCCTGCATCCTCCAAAGTTTTTAAATCTCGTCTTACTGTCATTTCTGTAACATTTAGGATGTTTGTTAAATCAGACACCTGAACAATTTTCCTCTGTGATATTAAGTCTTGAATAATATTTAAACGTTGTTGTTTTAACATGTGATTATCTCCCCCGCACTCTATTGTCCTAAATTGTTTAAAAATGTTTCTTTAGTAGTGCTAATAACAATTTATCACCATTGTAAGCGTATGTCAAATAGATAAAATCTAAAAGCTGCACATAAAAATTTGAACAGCTGATATAGTAACGTTGAATAAACGAACGAATAGTTATGCTCAGGAGTTTAGAAGTATTTTATGAATACTCAAATTCAATTAGAGAAACTTAAATCAATCCTGAATTATTCATACCACCTCCAAATTTGACATGAAAAACCTATTTTTGTTGAGCTATTGGGAGTTTGTCCCACCCGCGGTATAAATTCCGGAATTCAGGATGAAAAGCACCTCCTTAATTTGGTACGATTATCGTATCAAATTAAGGAGGTGCTTTTCATTTATATGCATCTTTTAAATACGGGTTTACGCTATATCAATAGAATCAACTACTACTTTTGCAGCTTCTTCTGCGTTCTTATACGCTAGATTTCGTTGTTTCATTTTATGTGCATACCATACGAATAATAGAGAATAAACAGCAAGCGCACCTACTGCTAAAAGAATTGTTTGAACTTGTGGATTAGATATAGCTTTACCAATCCATACAGCTAGCATACTTTCAATTGGACCTTCTTTTGTTGAGTGGGAAATTAATTGAGTTGAAGCTAAGTTAGCGGGGAATGCACCAACGTTTTGTGCTGTTTGGGTTATCATTGGAGCAATCATTGTTCCTGACCATAAGAAGATCGGTAACATAAATACTCCAATTGTAATCATTCTTAACATCTTACCACGACAAACGACTAATAATGCAGGAGTTAAACCAATTGCAATAATACCAGCAAGTGGAAGGATACTATTTCCGGGTAAGAACATGGCCATTATCAACAAGATAGGGGCTAATACATTAGCTGCAGCCCACATTTCTGCACGAGCACCAAGGAATGGCCAATCTATACCAATGTAGAATTGACGGCCTGGAAAACGTTTTGCCATGAAAGTAGTTAGACCTTGAGACAAAGGTTCTACTGCGGCGATAAACCAAGATCCGATAAGAGAGAATAGTTCAAGAGATACAGCACCTGTGAAAGCGAGAGAGAAAATTTGTGAAACAGATTGTTGTCCTAACAAACCTACAAATAGACCTAAATAAGAGCCAATGGCAAATTTTGATCCCCAAAAACCAATTTTTTTGTTTAAATCAGCTGCGTTAAAATCGTATTTATCAAGTTTATAAAAGAATTTTTCAAAAATAGTATCGAATAGCATGATAACTGGGTTTAACATAAAGTTTAAATGGGTTGTGGTGGTCGGATTTGAATCAGGCATGCTCAATAAATCATTGAAAGTCGGTTTCATTAAATCAGAGTTAATAAATTTAAGAACACCGATAAATACTACGAATAAGGTAGCGACGAATAGATTTTTAGAATAATAGAGGATAATAATACCTAATAGGGCTGGGTGCCAGAAGTTAAAGATATCCACGTCTAGCGTGTTCGTTTTATTAATTGCTAACATAACCATATTGATAATAACTAATACAAGTAAGAAAAATAAGGTGTAAGGAGATCCCCATGTAATGGTTGCTAATGGTGCCCAACCAACGTCGGTAACGGAAAGTTGGATGCCTGTATTTTCAACAAAAGCTTGTAAAGCTTCCGAAAATGCGCTTGTTAAGATACCAATGACAATTCCCATACCGGTTAATGCAATGGCTAGTTTTAAACCACCTTCTAAAGCTTTTGAAAATTTGACTCCCATTAACATAGCAAATATGGTCAAGAGAATCATCATCATTGGTGCAGAACCAAGATTGATTAGGGGCTGGAAAATTAAGTTTGCAAACTTTATGATTACGTCGATCATTGTAAACTCCTCCTCATTGTGTAGTACTTCCTGGATTCCCGAATTGTTATAACGAGGTATTGAAAAATCCTGTATCTAAATCTTTTTTTCATAATTCACGTCATAATTCTAGAGGGAATGCAGGGTACTTATTATCTTTTAAACTTTTACCTGAATTATTCATACCATTTCAAGCAGTTACGACTAGCCTTGCTACAATAGCATTTTTCACGTCTTTGTTGAACACCCAAAAGGTGCGGAATGTAGGCATGAGAAGCATTAGAAGCAGTCCAATAAAAAGTATGAATAATTTAGGCTTTAGACTAATTTATTTTTTTTAATAACTTTTTCTAATTCATCAAAAACAGGTACGGCCAAAGCTGGAATCCGGTAAAGAATAGGGCCAGCTTCTACAATCGGAATAGAAATTTTAAAACCTAAATTTGGAACGGAGATGGGAGTGAAGATGTCATAATGCTTAAACATATCTTCACTAATATCTTTGATGACTACGGCATCTACATGGACTTTGTATCCTCTATCTGTTAATTCTCTTTCGATAGCATCTTTAATTTGATGACTAGAATTAACTCCTGCTCCACATGCGGCTAAAATTTTAATCATTAATAATTCCTCCATTATAGGTTATTTTGATTGGATTAAAAATTTTCATTTAAAAAATTGAGAATACTTTCTTCACAGGTATAGTTGAAGAAATCTTTCAATTCTTTAGGTTTAACTTTGGATAAGAAACCCATTATTTCTGATAATACATTTGCTTGACCAACAGGATCGTTATTTAAAATCATGAATAAAAAATTAACTTCTACTTGTTTAGTAGGGTCTATCATATTATTGAATGTTACCGGGTACATTAATTTAATTGGTACAACACGTCGAGTATTTACAAATTCTCCCTCGGTATGTGGAATAGCAATATTAGGTAAAGAAGAATCGATAACAGATAAATCTAAACCAGTAGGGAAATTTTTTTCTCGAATTAATAAATTCTCAAAAAAGTTATCCTTCACTAATTTTTTTGCTACTAACTGAGTACTTATTTCTTTGAAAATCTCTTCCACAGATTTTTTTTGAGTGATAAAGATTGAGTCTTTAAAGAACAAATGTTCAGTTTCTATTTCAGTTCCCATTTCCGTCAGCCACCTTTTTGTTTGTTTTTATTTGTTTTTGTTTTACATTTTTGATTATATACGCTTATACAGGGGATGTCAACGTTTTCAATTACTGAAAAATTTTTATTTTGTATAAATATGATAAAGGCATTGTGAATATTAAGTTCAGTTTATATAGAGGGATTGGATTATGAACATCCTAATTGCCCGTATGATGGCTTATTAAAGAGCTGGACGTATTGAATCAAGACAAAATCTTTTGTGAAGTGAAAAAATGTTCGTAAATTTTTGACACTGTTCGAT
>RZYW01000094.1 GCA_009930175.1 Clostridia bacterium | reverse complement strand
GAAAGTTCTTGGTCAGCCTTGATTTTTTTCTCAATTGCATCAATTTCCTCGTGGTCATTTATTACAGTATCTAAAAACACATAAACGCTTCTCATTTCCTCTTCAGAAAGAACGTTTTGAAATTCCAGCTCAATTAATTTATTGGTCAGCCAGTAGGTTGCAATTGTTTTTGCAAGAATTGTAACATTTTTATAATTAAATATCAGACAATTTGAATTTACAAAATCTCTGATTTGTTTAATATTATTTAAGGCTATTTCTTTAATCATTTCCTGATCTTCCGCAGAAATTTCTCCGCTTATAATAGAAGATTTTAGTTTCTCAGTGGTAATAGTTAATTTTTCCTGAAACTTTTCATCATCTTCCTGTAGATATTGTTTCATTTCCTCCATAGCAAAAGCTGTACTGCTTGCGGATACTATCCAAAAAAATCCTTCCGAGGAAAACAGTTCAGGATTTATATTGTGAAGATCATTATCAGAGAAATCAATTAACTGATTATATCTTGTTTTCAATTGGGCCACTTCCTTTATTTGAGTTATGCAAAAACTATACCCAAATCTTCCATTTATTAAGCAAGATTCAGCAAATATTATAGTAATTGAATTAATAGGAAATGTAAACCCGATTAAAAGAATAGAAACTAATCGTACCTATAAAAAGCCCCATTATAACTCCTGAAACAGTTAGTATTGGCATATAGCTAAAAATCCGGAAATTTTCCATTATAATTGCTGCTGCCAAAAGCTGCCCGGCATTATGGGCTATTCCTCCGACAACGCTGATACTTTGAATACTAATAACATCCTTACCATATTTATAAAGAATAAACATCAGAGCTCCGCTTAGTAAACCTCCAGTAAGGCTGAAAATTAAACTGCCCAAACTTCCCGCAAAGAGACTTCCCAAAAAACTACGCAAGATTACTATAATTATTGTATCTTTAAAACCTAAAAAATATATTCCATACAAGGTTATAATATTTGCCAAACCAAGTTTTACACCGGGAATTGGTACCGGGGCAGGAATGTAACTTTCCAATATATGCAAAGAAAGAGCCAAGGAAATTAAAATCGCAGTCCTAGTAATTTTACTGGGTTTAATTTTTCCCACCTCCCGATTCTTCTATATAAATAGCAGTTTTATAAGGCAGACAGATTATGCTTTCACCAACCTCAGAAATTTCTCCAGTCTTAACACAAATCTGGTTTGGGCAAGTTGATTGTTCCATTTTAATTTTCCCTTCTTCTGCAATAACATAAAAAAATTTAGTATCATCAATCTTAAGATGAAATTCTTCTTTTTCCATATCCTGAGATAATTTAATTTTTTTAATAACCTTACCCTCTACTTCAATTAATGCTTCCTTATTATCAGAACCGTTTTTATTATAAAAAGTTAATGCTGTAGATAGTAAAAAGAAAATAAGAATAACAAGGAGAATAGCTTTATCACCTTTTTTTAATTTCATATTTACCTCTTTCTACTAATTGGAAATCCTCTTTAGAAATTCCAGAAGTCAGAAATATTTCATTATTTTTTGTAACAAAAATCCCTTCTGCTCCTTGAAAATTTTCCAAAAGCTTAATTCCTTTATCAAGTCCTAAAGCAAAAGCAGCTGTGGAAAGCGCATCCCCGTCTAAAGATTTTTCCGAGATTACAGAAACACTTAAAAGCTCATTCTCCACAGGATAGCCTGTTTTCGTGTCAAAAATATGATGATATATTTTTCCATTTTCTTCAAAATATCTTTCATATATTCCCGATGTAACAAGTGATTGATTTTTTAAACTTGCGACTCCCAGATAATCTCCTCTTTTCATAAAAGGATCTTGAATTCCAAATTTCCAGGTTTTTTCTCCAAAAGCATAAACATTACCACCTAAGTTGATGATTCCTGAATTAATATCTTCCTCTCTCAATATCAGAGCTACTTTATCTGCCGCATAGCCTTTGGCAATACCTCCAAAATCAACAAACATTCCTTTGTCTTCCATATGTATTATTCCTGGAGCAACAGTTTTTATTTTTTTATAATTAACTAAAGAAATGACTTTATCTATTTCCTCTTTCTCCGGAACTTTATTATCTTCACCTGGAGAAATATTCCACAATTTTACCAATGGGCCAACTGTAATATCAAAGGCTCCATCCGTTATCTCTGAAAAATACAAGGACTTTCTTAAAAGATAAGTTTTTTCTTCATCTAAAGTTATGGGATGCTCCTTATTAATTTTTTCAACAGAAAATTTTTCTTCTAAATTTCTAATTTCATTAAAAACTTTTGTAAAAGCCTTCTCCCTTTTATCTTTTGCTAAATCTTCCTCGTCGCCATAAAGAATAACTTCTACAACAGTACCCATAAAAAATTCAGTTTTTCTTGCTCTTCTATTATTTTCTTCAGAATTACAACCAGTAATTGCTAAGATAATTATTAAAAAAATGACTGCCAAAATCTTTTTATTCATAAAAATTTTCTTATACCGCCCTTACAGAGCATAGAGGTGATACTAGAGGAATTCCTTTTTTATCGTAATTTACCTCAGCTTTTACTCCATAAACTCTCTCAAGCATTTCTTCTGTTATAACATTCCGGCTTTCTCCAGAGCTAAAAGGTAGTCCATTTTCATCAATAATTATCAGATGATCTGCGTATCTGCAGGCTAAATTTATATCATGAAGAATCAAGATAATATCTACCTTTTCTTTTTCTTTAACTTTTTCCAATAACTGGCAAAGCTCCAGCTGTTTTTGAAGGTCAAGAGAATTTACCGGCTCATCCATAAGAATAAGTTTTGGTGTTCTTACCAAGGTTTGAGCAATAAAAACCAGCTTTTTTTGTCCACCACTTAGTTCTCCAAAATTTCTAAAAGCAAGATATTTTATATTTAATGTATCTAGAATATTCATCACCAGGTCAATATCTTCATCAGACATTTTATATCCCAAATCAGGAAGTCTCCCCAGCATTACCATTTCAAAAACGGTAAGAGTTGAAGTATCTAAATCCATTTGGGGAAGATAAGACATGAATTTTATTTTATCCTCCATTTTCATTGTGGTCAGACTTTTATCTTTATAAAAAATCTCACCTTCGTATTTTAAAAGACCAAAGATAGACTTTATTAATGTAGATTTCCCTGCACCATTTGGACCAAGAATTACATTAAGCCCTTCTTTGAACTCAACATTTAAATTTTTGAACACCTGATGACTTTTTCCTCTTTTTTTATAAGCAAAGGATAAATCTCTTACTTTTAACATTACATTGTCCTCATTTTCGTAAAGATAATAGTTATAAAAAATGGAATCCCAATAATTGCTGTTACCAGACCAATTGGAAGTATTACTCCAGGAATAATAATTTTACTTACCAAAAAGGCAAAAGAGAGCACAAAAGCTCCCACTAATCCTGATAGTGGCATGAAAAATCGTTGATCTTCTCCTGTTAATTGCCGGGCAATATGGGGAGCAATAAGACCAACAAAGCCTATTGTTCCCACGAAACTTACTGCCACAGCTGAAAGGAGAGAAGAAATCAATATAGCCAATCTTCTTACTTTACCAGTATCAACCCCAATGCTTTTAGCTTTTGCATCATCAAGGGTCATTGCCGTTAACTTCCAGGCATTTTTAAATAAAATAAGAAAACATACTACCAAAACAAATAAAACGATATAAAATTTACTCCAGGTAGTTTTTAACAAACTTCCGAAATTCCAAAAAATTAAACTCTGGAGCTGATCTTCATCGGCAATATACTGTAATATCATTGTTAATGCATTGAATAGGAAATTTAGTGCTATACCAAATAAAATAATTGCAGTTTTCCCAATTTGCTTTTGCAGGGAAAACAAATATATAGCACCAGCAACAATGAAAGCAAAAACAAAAGCATTCACAGTTACCACCAAAGTTTCTGAAACTTTAAAAATACTGGCGTTAAGAATTAACCCCAAAGCTGCCCCAAAAGAGGCTGCAGCAGAGATGCCAAGGGTGTAAGGGCTTGCAATAGGATTTCTGAGGATAGTCTGAATTTCACATCCACCTATCCCCAGAGCCGCTCCTACCGCAATCGCCATCAGGGCCATTGGCAGTCTGATGTCTTTTATAATAAGGGGAGTATTATTATCACCTTCATTAAATATAAGAACTTTTAATATTTCCTTAATTGATATTGATGATGAACCTGTAGATATGTTAAACAAAAACAATACTGCCAGGGCTGCCAAGAATATGGAAATAATTATTATTCTGTTTTTTATTAATTTATTATAAGAATCCCTATTGGACATTACTTGTATCTACCTTTGTAAACCATGTGGTAATATCTGTATCTAACAACATATATCTATCAAAAAACTCTTGTAATACAGCTTCTGGATCAAGGTCTGTAAACTCATCAGGATAAAATAATTTTGCCATTTTTAAAGTTGGATAAAATGCATATATTGATCTGCTTGTTGAATGGGCAAATTCATATACATTTCCATTTTTCACAGCTTGAAGATTTGACCATCCATTACGATTTAGAATATCAAAGCTTGGTTCTTTTTTCTCTCTTA
>RZYW01000023.1 GCA_009930175.1 Clostridia bacterium | reverse complement strand
AAATCGATTGATACTGTATTAAATACAAAGAAAAAAATGCTGGATGAAATTTTAAAAAGAAAAATATTTATATCTCCAGAAAGAATGTGGGAAAACAAAAATCTTCAGCTTGAGTATCTTCGTGAAAAATTGGTACACAGGCAGTTGAATTTACTAAAAGAGAAAAACAGTCAGCTGGAAACAGCCGGGGGAAGAATAGATTTGTTAAGTCCTCTTAAAATATTATCAAGAGGTTATTCATTAACATTTAATGAAAATGGGGACCTAATAAAAACTGCAAGCAGTGTAAAAGAAAATGAAAAAATAAAAGTGAAATTACATGAGGGTAATATTATCTGCAATGTAACTGAGGTGAATAAAAATGAGTAAAAAAAATAGCTTTGAAGATTCTATGGAAAAACTGGAAAAAATAATTTCTTTACTTGAGCAAGGAGATGTAGATCTGGAAAAAAGTCTGGATTATTTTACTCAGGGAATTGAAATGATAAAAAATTGTAAAACTGAGTTAGTAAAAGCAGAAGAAAAGGTAAAAATACTTATTGAGGATGAACTTTCAGAGTTTACTCAGCTGAAAGGAGAATAATATGGATTTTAAAAATCGTACTAAAAACTATGCAGAAGATATTGATAAGGCTCTTAATTTGTTATTAGAACCAAAAGAGCAAATTCCCCAGATCATTCATGAATCAATGAGATACAGTGTTTTTGCGGGTGGGAAAAGACTCCGTCCAATATTATCCCTGGCTTCAGGAGAAACATTTGGTGCTTCATCAGAAGAAGTTATGAATACTGCATGTGCTTTGGAACTTATTCATACTTATTCCCTGATTCACGATGATCATCCTGATCTTGATAACGATGATATGCGAAGAGGAATGGCAACTAATCATAAAGTATTTGGCAACGCAATGGCTATACTTGCTGGAGATGCTTTACTTACTCAGGCTTTCCAAATTCTTTCTTCTGAAGCTCTAAAAGAACAAAACCCAGAAAAATTAAGAAGAAGACTTCAGGCTAATTATGAAATAGCTCAAGCAATTGGAAGCAGGGGAATGATTGGCGGACAGGTAGTTGATATCTTGTCTGAAGGGGATGGGAAAAAGGATTCTAATATTCTTAGATACATTCATACTCATAAGACGGGGGATCTAATAAGAGCATCTGTAAGAAGCGGTGCCTTGATTGGAGAAGCCAATGAAGAAGAACTTTTTAATATTACCGTTTATGCAGAAAAAATTGGTATGGCTTTTCAGATAACTGATGATATTTTAGATGTTACAGGTGACCAGGAACTTCTTGGTAAAAATATTGGAAGCGATGAAAAAAATGATAAATTAACTTATCCAAGTATTTATGGCTTGGAAAAATCTAAGGAAATGGCTGAAAAAGCTGTGAAAGATGCTTTGCTGTTTTTGAGGAAAACGAATAAAGAAAATATTTATTTAGAAAACTTAGCAGAATATATATTAACAAGAAAAAATTAAAAAATGGTGATGAATTTGAATTTTACTGATTTGTTAAACAATCACATAATAGCCGTAACTATGGTTTCCTGGCTTTTAGCTCAGAGCATTAAGCTAATTATAGATAAAATCAGATACAGGGAAGTTGATTTTACCAGAATTGTTGGAGCAGGAGGTATGCCTAGCTCTCACTCTGCCTTTGTAACATCTCTGGCAACTTCAATTGCATTTCAGCATGGGTTAGATTCAACTGAATTTGCTCTTGCTTTTTCTCTTGCGGCCATTGTCATGTATGATGCAGCTGGAGTAAGAAGGTCAGCAGGGAAGCAGGCTAAAGTTCTAAATAAAATTGTTCATGATTTATACAGTAAGGAACATACAATAAAAAAAGAACGTCTTAAGGAGCTAATAGGTCATTCTCCAGTGGAAGTTTTTGCTGGTGCTGTACTTGGAATACTTGTTGCAATATTTATGGCGTGATATTATTAAGGTATAAAGACAGGTGGAGTATTATTCTAGTCGGATATCTGCTTTCGAAGGCGGGCTTAAAAATCCGTTAAAGGGCACATCGATGAAGTTCCTGGTGGTGGCTTTGGACGCCCAGTCTGGGGTTGCTGCTGGGAGTTAAGATTGGAGGGCTACCTGCAATGGCATGCAGGGATGACCCTGCTTTCGTGGAGACCCAAGTGCGTGTATTGTGCCATCGTGTACAGTGGATGGCTTGGGATTAAACCTGCATCCGGGGTAACTCGGGTGTAGCGTAGCCTACCTTGAGCGTTTTATGCGGATAAGCAGTTAAGTGGGGAATAAATTGTGGCCACAGTTTGTTACTCATTGCTTTGAAACTTAATTAATGCAAAAGAGGCTAGAAAGCAGCTCTATTTGCCGGGGAAAACTCCTAGAGTATATACCGCAAGGTATGATCTGACAGGGATTAAAGTGTGGTCTAAGTGGTGATCTAGTTCTGCCAATGGCGACAAGCAGGAAAAGCTTTAAAAGGTAACTGCCGGAAGGGCGACCAACGGTAGCTTTTTGGGAAAACCTACTAGACCTAAGCCACAATATTTATCTGTTAGATTTCCACCTGTCTATTTTATTATGGAGTGAATTAATTGGCTAAAAATAAAAGTAACGAAATATCAATAAAAAATGCTCTTGGAATGGGAATTGGAACTTTTCTTCTTTCCTTTATTTTATCTCTGGTATCAGAAGTTTCATTCAGAGTAGTTCCTCTTAGTGTCAGCATTTTACTGGTATTAGTTGTAATTTTAATTGGAATATTATTTGATATGGTAGGTATGGCAACAGTAACCGCCGACCTAAAAGTCCTTCATGCCCGGGCATCTCAAAAAGTTCACGGTGCCAGAGTGGCAGTAGAACTTGTAAGAAACTCAGCAAGAGTTTCATCTATTTGTAATGACGTTGTTGGAGATATTTGCGGTACATTAAGTGGAGCTTTAGGGGCAACTATTGTAATTGAAGTATTAATTCAAAATCCAAATATTAACGGTTTGATTTTAGGTGTATCAGTGACTTCTATGGTTGCTTCACTAACTGTAGGTGGAAAAGCTTACGGAAAAGGAGTAGCTATAAAAAATGGAACTCCTATTATTTTTTTTATAGGTAAATTGCTAAGTAAAGCAAAGTTGTAATGAAGGTGGAAATATGAGTTTAATAAAAACTAATGAAATACTATTAAAAGATGAAATAAAAAAGTACAGAACAAAAGAACTAATTAAGCTGTCCGGAGAAATTCGCGAACAGCTTATTGACGTTGTATCACAAAATGGTGGGCATTTGGCTTCAAATCTTGGTGTAGTTGAGCTGACAATAGCGCTTCATTATGTTTTTGACTCTTCAAAAGATAAATTTATCTGGGATGTTGGGCATCAGGCTTATGTGCACAAAATTCTGTCAGGAAGAAAAGAAACTCTAAGTACTATAAGGAAATATGGAGGAATTTCAGGATTTCCAAAGTGCAAGGAGTGTGAGGATGACTGTTTTGATGTTGGTCACAGCAGCACTTCAATTTCCGCTGCTCTAGGTTTGGCAAATGCCCGAGATTTAAAGGGAGAAAAGCATTCGGTTCTCGCTATAATTGGTGATGGAGCTATGACAGGTGGAATGGCTTTTGAAGCATTAAATCATGCGGGACATTTAAAAACTGATATGACAGTAATATTAAATGATAATGAAATGTCTATAAGCGGAAATGTTGGAGCAATGTCAACATATTTAAATAAAGTAAGACTTGATCCAAACTATACAAAAAGAAAACAATACGTTGAAAACATACTAAATAGAATACCAAAAATTGGTAATAAAGTTGCCTGGACTGCAGAAAAAATTAAAGATACTGTAAAGTACCTTATGGTTCCGGGACAATTATTTGAAGAACTTGGTTTTAGATATTTTGGACCTGTTGATGGTCATAATTTGGATGAATTGATTGACGTTTTAAAGAAAATTAAGGATATAAGAGGTCCAAAAATAATTCATGTTATAACAAAAAAAGGTAAAGGATATAAATTTGCAGAAGATAATCCAGACAAATTTCATGGGATAGGATCTTTTGACAAAGAAACAGGAGAAGTTAAGAGTAGTTCAGGAAAAATATCTTATACCAAAGCTTTCTCTAATGCACTTTTGGATATTGCTGAAAAGGATGAAAAAATTGTTGCAATAACTGCTGCAATGGATTCTGGTACAGGAACTGATGTTTTTGCCCAAAAATATCCTCATCGTTTTTATGATGTAGGAATTGCGGAACAACACGCTGTAACTTTTGCTGCTGCTTTAGCCAGAGGAGGTATAAAGCCCGTTGTTGCAATTTACAGTACATTTTTACAAAGAGCATATGATCAGATTGTTCACGATGTAGCGTTGCAAAATGTTCCAGTAATTTTTGCCTTAGATCGTGCGGGATTAGTTGGAGAAGACGGACCAACACATCATGGGGTATTTGATATTTCATACTTGAGGCATATACCAAATATAGCTGTTATGGCACCAAAAGATGAAAAAGAACTGGGCAATATGTTGTATTCAGCAACAAAGTATAACATGCCTGTTTCGATTAGATATCCCCGAGGAGAAGGTACTGGAGTAATAATTGACAGAGGTGTTTTTGACTATATTGAAAAGGGCCAGGGAGAGTTGTTAAGCTCTGGTAACGACGTTTTATTTATTGCAGTCGGCAGTATGGTTGAGGAGGCAATAAAGGCAAAAGAAATTCTTGAAGATTCTCACATTAGCGCAGGAGTTATAAATGCCCGCTTTATTAAGCCTCTTGATGAAAATTTGATTATCGAAAATGCCAGAGACAAGAAGCTTATAGTAACTATAGAGGAAAATGTTCTTAAAGGCGGTTTTTCAGAAGAAATAGCCTCCTTGATGGAAGATCATGGCATAGTAAAACCTCTTTTAAGAATGGGAATTGAAGATGCTTTTATAGAACATGGTCCTCAAAGTCTTTTAAGGGAAAAATGTGGATTGTATGGAGAAGGTATTGCTGAAAAGGTTAAAGAAAAATTGGTTTCTGCGGGCTCCTTTGCAAAAGTATTAAACATGAACCGGAGAAAATATTTATGAAAATAAGACTTGATAAACTTCTTCATGAAAGAAAACTTACAGAAAGCCGGGAGAAAGCCAGAGCTTTAATTATGGCAGGAAAAATTCTTGTTAATAAGGAAAAGGCTGATAAACCGGGAACTATGTATAATGAAGATGTTGAAATAGAAATTATTGGTGAAAAATTAAGATATGTAAGCAGAGGCGGACTAAAGTTAGAAAAGGCACTGGAGGTTTTCCCAATAAACTTGGAAAATAAAGTACTTTTAGATATTGGAGCATCAACAGGAGGCTTTACAGACTGTGCACTTCAAAATGGTTCAGCAAAAGTTTATGCAGTTGATGTGGGATATGGTCAGCTGGATTGGAAATTACGTAGTGATGAAAGAGTAATTACTATGGAAAGAACCAACGCCAGATATTTGGAAAAAGAAATGTTCCCTGATGAAATAGATTTTGTAACTACAGATGTGGCATTTATTTCTTTAACAAAAATTCTCCCTGCAATAAAAAGAGTATTAAAAAGTGATCAAGGAGAAGCAGTTGTTCTTATAAAACCACAATTTGAGGCTGGAAGAGAAAAAGTTGGGAAAAAGGGGGTTGTAAAAGACCCTGCAGTTCATATAGAAGTAATAGATAAAATAATAAATTTTTCAAAAGAAGAGGGATTTATAATTAAAGGCCTGACATTTTCACCAATTAAAGGACCTGAAGGTAATATTGAATATTTATTATGGTTAGGAACATCTGTTATTTCAATAGATCATGTACATTATTCTCCCCAAGATATTGTAAAGGAAGCCTTTGGAGGAGGATCCTTTGATTAAAAGTGATTACTTAATTATTGGCTTTATATTAGGAGTATTAGCTCTTTCATATTCTTTAAAAGCCTGGAATAGTTATCGTAAAAAAAAGATATATTATAAAGCAAAGGCTGCTGAAAAAAAAGCTATGGATCTTTTGGAAGTTCAGGGCTACCGGGTTACAGAAATTCAGCCAAGAAGAGATGTTTATTATTATTTAAACGGAGAAAAGAAAAGAGCATATGTTAAAGCAGATTTTCTAGCCAGAAGATTTTTTAGGAAAGTAATTTGTGAAGTAAAAACTGGTGAAAAAACAAGAATAACTCAGGCGATTATAAGAAGACAGCTTTTTGACTATTATTATGCCTATGGTGTTAAAGAAGTAATTCTTATTGATATGGAAAAAAACAGAATTGACAGGATAACTTTGAAAAGGGGCTTAAGGTGAATAACATGAAATTTGGAATTATTTTAAATTATGATAAAGGTGATACTGCTGAGCTTTCAAAAAGAATAGCAGAATTTTTAATAATAAATGGAATGGAAGTATTTGCCCTTTCAGAAGAATGTGCTGTCCTTGAAGGAGTAAAGGAACTTTCTAAAAGTGATTTTAATAATACAATAGAATTTTTAATTGTGGTTGGTGGAGATGGCACTTTTTTAAGAGGATCCAGACAGATTTTCGGATATGAAATTCCAATTCTTGGAGTTAATATGGGGAAACTTGGCTTTCTTACTGAGGTAGAAAAAGATAATGTTTTTGAGGCTCTTAAAGAAATAATTGCAGGAAGATATTTTCTTGAAAAAAGAATGCTTCTTGCAGCAGATGTGATAAGAGATGAAAAAATTGTAAGGTCATTTATGGCTTTAAATGATTTTGTAATTAATAAAGGAGCATTTTCAAGGCTTATCGGCATTTCTATGAATATTGGGGGAGAGTATTTCAGAGATTATTCTTCTGATGGAGTAATTATTGCAACACCAACAGGCTCAACAGCATACTCTCTATCTGCAGGAGGACCAATTGTTTATCCTGGAATGGATGTAAGTATCATCACTCCAATATGTCCTCACTCTTTAAGCGCAAGACCCATGGTAATCCCTCCAGAGAAGGATGTTGAAATTACTTTATGTTCACCTAGAATAAAATCTATGTTAACTATTGATGGGCAAAATGGATTTGAGTTGGAAAATGGTGACAGAATAATAATAAAAAAATCAGCAAGCAGACTAAATTTTGTTAAATTTTCTAAAGAAGGTTTCTTTGGAAGAATAAGAGACAAGTTCTAGGAGAAGAATTTTGAAAGAACAAAGTATTTTTACTAACCTTAATTTTATGAATAAAAAAATGATTGAAAACTTGGTTAAAAATGGAGATACAGTTGTAGATGCAACCTTGGGAAATGGACATGATGCATTATTCCTTGGGAAGCTTATTGGTCCCGAAGGGAAATTATTGGGTTTTGATATTCAAAATTTAGCTGTTAAAAAGTCTTCTAAAAGAATGAAAGATGAAGGAATTTCAAACTATTCATTCATTAACGAAAGTCATGACAAAATAGATCAGTACATTGATGAAGCCTCCGCAATTGTATTTAATCTTGGCTATCTTCCAGGAGCTTCCAGGGAAATAACAACCCGGGGTACTACTACTTTGGAAGCAATTAAAAAGTCAGTTAAAATTTTAAAAAAACCAGGATTAATATCAATTATGTTTTATACCGGTCATCCTGGAGGAACAGAAGAAATGGATATGGTTTTGTCGTATGTAAAGGAACTAGATAAGAAAGAATTTGATGTTCTTGAATTTAAACATATTAACGGAATAAAGACGGCACCTTTTTTACTAATAATATACAAAAAAGGAGAATAATTTATGAAAAGTATCAGGCAGAAAAAGATACTAAACTTAATAGAAAATCAAGTTGTTTCAACACAAAAAGAACTCGCTGATTTTCTTATAGAAGCTGGGTTTGAAGTAACTCAGGCTACAGTATCCAGGGATATAAAGGAACTTAATTTGATTAAAATATCATTAGGAGAAAATTCTTATAGGTATGCTGCTCCTCAGGAAGCTATTGTAGTATCAGAGAAAAAGTTTGAATTTGTGTTAAGGGAATTTGTTATGGACGTTGATTATAGCGAAAATATTGTTGTTGTAAAAACAGCCCCCGCTAATGCAAATGTTGTTGCCTATGCTCTTGATAACTTTACCTGGAAAGAAGTAATTGGCACTGTTGCCGGAGATGACACAATTTTACTTGTTGTTAAACCTAAAGAAGCCGTGGAACAAATTGTAAAAAGAATCAGAGAATATATTGAACAATAATTAACAGGGGGCATGATTGTGCTTAAAATGTTAAATATTTCAAATTATGCATTAATTGATCATTTGGAAATTGAGTTTTCTTCAGGATTAAACGTTTTGTCCGGGGAAACGGGAGCGGGTAAATCAATTATTGTAGGAGCTATATCTCTCCTTATGGGTGGTCGTACTCAGGGAGAATACATAAGAAATAAAGACCAGAAAACCTGGGTTGAAGGATGTTTTGATTTCCCTTTATCTCAGGAATTACAAGATATGGCCGGGGAAATGGGAATTTCTCTTGAAGAAGATTATCTGGTAATTCGTCGTGAAATTAATCCTAACGGGAAAAGTATAGCCAGAATAAACGGAGTGGTTGTACAGGCGGGATTTTTAAAAGTTTTTGCTTCAAAGTTTTTAAATATATACGGGCAGCATGACTTTCAGATTTTAAGTGATCCTTCAAATCACTTGGCAATTCTTGATAATGCTGGGAAGGTTAAAATTTCCAGTTTAAAAAAAGAGGTTAGAGAGAAATACGCAGAGTTTGATGAAAAGAAAAAGAAGGCAGAGGATTTAAAGAAAAAAATTCTAACTGAGGAACAAAAAAAAGATTTTCTCGCTTTCCAATATGAAGAGCTTGAAAAAATTGATATTAAAGGGCCTGAGGAAGATGCTGAAATAGATCAGGAGTTATTAATTCTTGAAAATCAAGAAAAAATCAGCCAGTTAACATACAAGGCTTCTGAAAATTTATATGGTCAGGGTTCTGCATATGAAAAAATAGGGAATGCTCTCTCAGAAATTTCCCAGCTCTCAAGATTTATCGAAAAAGTAAAAGAAACAGAAGAAAGATTGAACAATATTTATTTTGAACTTGAAGATATAGTTTTAGAAATAAAAAATTATATCAAGGAAGAAGAATTTGATCAAAAAAAACTCGATCTTTTAAGCGAAAGAAAATTTAATTTACAAAGAATTAAGAAAAAATATAATCTTGACCTGAAAGGTTTACTTGATAAAAAAGAAGAGATAGCTCAGGAATTGGAAATTTTAAGCAACACAGCTTTTTATTTGGAACAAGCAGAAAGGGAATTGGAAATTGCATTTAACCTTTATTCTGAAAAAGCTGAAGAACTTTCTTCTTTGAGAAAAGAAGTTGCAAAAGAACTGGAAGAAAACATAAAAAAAGAATTAGCTTGGCTTGGAATGAATAATGTAGTTTTTAAAACTCTTTTTGAAAAGGTTAATCCTGGGACTAATGGAACAGATAGTGTGGAATTTTTAATTTCTGCAAACCTGGGAGAAGAACCAAAGGGAATTGCAAAAATTGCTTCTGGCGGAGAAATGTCCAGGATCATGCTTTCTCTAAAAGTAATTATTACTGAAGATGGAATTAGCTCAATGATTTTTGATGAAGTTGATTCCGGAATTGGCGGGGAAACAATTCTTAAGGTTGCCGAAAAACTTCTTCAGGTTTCAAGAGAGAAGCAGGTTCTTTGTGTAACTCATTCTCCTCAGATGGCAGCAGTTGCGAAGAGTCATTTTCTTATTAGCAAAATAGAAAAAAATAACAGAACAGAAACCAAGGTTGAAGCCTTGGGCGATGAGGAAAGAATAACAGAGATTAGCCGCATGTTGGGAGACCGAAGTGAGGCTGGCAGAAAATTTGCTGAGAAACTATTAAATACTTGATAGAAAAGGGTGTTTGTGGTATCATATAGTGTGTTAAATGAGATAGAATTTTTGCAGAGAGTGGGTTTATGCCCACTCTTTCCTATTATTTTAGGGGGAGGTATTATTAAATGTCTAAAATAGTTGATACAGTATCTGAAATTATTGAACCAATTATAAATGAACTTGGATTTGAGCTGGTGGATGTAGAATTTCTTAAAGAGGGTTCAGATTGGTTTTTAAGAGTATACATTGATCATGAAGAAGGTATTAATATCGATAATTGTGCAGATGTAAGCAGAGCCATTGGAAAAAAATTAGATGAAGTTGATCCTGTTACTCAGGAATATTATCTTGAAGTTTCATCTCCTGGTCTTGAAAGAGTATTGAAAAAAGACAAAGACTTTAAAAAGTTTAAGGGAAGCAAAGTAGCAGTAAAGTTATTTACAAAATTTCAAGATAATAAACAATTCTCAGGTGAACTGGGAGAGGTTGATGATCAAAATTTGACAATTATTTCTGAGGAAGAAATTAAAATACCAAGGGAACTTATTTCCAGAGTTAATTTACTTTGGGAAGAGTAGAAAGAGGAGGTTATTTAGGTGAATTTAGACTTAATGGAAGCAATAAAAGAGATTGAAAAAGAAAAAGGAATTGACCCTGAGGTTATATATCAGGCAATTACAGAATCTCTTCTTGCTTACTACAAAAAAAATGCTGGAAAGAATTCAAATCCAAATAATATTGATGTTAATTTGAATAGAGAGACTGGAGCATTAACAATAATAGAAAAGAAATTGGTTGTTGAAGAGATAGAAGATGAAAAAAATGAAATTTCTTTGGAAGAAGCAAAAAAAATAAGCCATCTTTATCAAATCGGTGATTTTGCAGAAATGGATGTTACTCCAAAGGATTATGGCAGAGTTGTTGCCCAGTCAGTAAAAAACTCAGTTATTCAAAAGGTTAGAGAAGCTGAAAGAGATATTATTTATGATGAGTATATCAGCAAAGAGGGGGACATTGTTAACGGAATTGTCCAAAGAATTGATGCAAAAACAGCTTATGTAGACCTGGGTAAAGTTGAGGCAATTCTTCTTCCTAGCGAGCAAATGGATGGAGAAAGACTTGAAGTACATCAACGTATTAAGGCCTATGTTCTGGAAGTAAGAAAAACTACAAAAGGACCTCAGGTATTACTTTCCCGCTCACATCCAGGTTTACTAAAAAGATTATTTGAACTGGAAGTTCCTGAGATACATGATGGAATTGTTGAAATAAAATCAATTGCCAGAGAAGCAGGAAGTCGTTCTAAAATTGCAGTTTTCTCTAATGATGAGAATGTGGATCCTGTTGGAGCTTGTGTTGGACCTAAGGGTTCAAGAGTTCAGGTAATTGTGGATGAATTAAAAGGGGAAAAAATAGATATTGTTAACTGGAGCGAGGATATAGCTGAATTTATCAGAAATTCATTAAGTCCTTCAAAAGTTTATGAGGTTACAGTTTACGAAGAAGATAAAAAAGCAAGTGTTATAGTGCCAGATTATCAGCTTTCACTGGCTATTGGTAAAGAAGGGCAAAATGCCCGTCTTGCTGCAAAATTAACAACTTGGAAAATTGATATTAAGAGTGAGAGCCAGCAAAATGAAATGATTGAAGACTTTGATATTGATGATTTCGAAGAAGAGGAAAGTTATGACGAAGAAAATTCCTAAGAGAATGTGCGTTTCCTGTAGAGAAATGTTTGAAAAAAAGGCTCTCAGAAGGATTGTCAAAACACCAGAAGGAGAAATTGTTTATGATCCAACTGGGAAAAAGTCTGGAAAAGGTGCATATATATGTACAAATCCTGATTGTTTTGTCAAAATAAGAAAAGGAAAGATTCTTGAAAAAACCTTTAAAATGGAGGTTCCTAAAGAAGTTTACGATGAATTGGAGGAAATTTTAAAGGATGAAAAATAAATTTTTAACTCTTTTAGGCTTTGCAAAGAAAGCAAATCATGTTACATCAGGGGATGAGGGAGTTAAAGCTTTTTTAAAAAAAGGTAAAATAAAATTGCTTATTATGGCTGAAGATTATCCAGAAAAAAGAAAAAATTTCTGGAAAGAAACTGCTGAAAGCATGAATATAGATTTCATTGAAATATGCGACAAAGAAAGTCTGGGAAGGGCAATCGGGACATCCCCCAGAGCATTAGTGGGAATTCTTGATGAGAAAATGGCAGAGTCGCTTAAAAATATAGTTAAATAGTTTTCGGAGGTGAAGGGTATTGTCAAAATTGAGAGTACATGAGATAGCAAAAGAAATAAACGTACCTAGTAAAGATTTAGTAGAAAAATTGCAGGCAAAAGGATTTGACGTAAAAAATCATATGAGCACTTTGTCAGAGAAAGAAGTGGGGACTATAAAGGAAATTTTCACAGAAAAAAAAGAAACAACAAAAGTAATTAAGGAAGTTAAGGAAGTTAAAGAAGCAACTGAAGTAAAGCCAGCTCAGAAACCAGAGGTGGCTAAAGGTGTAACTAGAGATTTCAGAAGCGCTGATCAGAAAACCCAGTATGACAAAAATAAGAGACCCCCTCAAGGAAAAACTACTAGTTTTAGAGACAACAAAACCGAAGTAAGGCCATCAGAAGGAAAAACTACTAGTTTTAGAGATCAGCAAGGTGGAGGAGGCTATAAAGGTACAAAGCCGCCATATAATCAGAACAGACCACCATATAACAAGGACAGACAGCAGACAGGACAACAGGGACAGACTCAACAAGGTCAGACACAGCAGCCTCAAACTGGTCAGCAAGGCCAAAGACCTCCTTATGTTCAAGGTCAAAGACCAGCCTATGGTCAAGGTGGACAGAAACCCGCTTATGGGCAGGGTCAAAAGCCAGCTTACGGACAGGGTGGACAAAAACCTGCTTATGGGCAGGGTCAAAAACCTGCATATGGTCAGGGACAAAAGCCAGCCTATGGACAAGGTGGTCAGAAACCTGCATACGGTCAAGGCCAAAAACCTGCTTATGGACAAGGTGCTGGCAGACCTCAAACTGGAGGCAAGCCACCATACAAACAAGACAACAAAAAACCGGGAGCAACAAAAGATTTCAGAGCGGAACCAGTGGTACCGGAAAAAGTTGAAAAAGATGTTAAATCAAACTATGGAAACAGAAAAAGAGATAAATTAAAAGATGTTAAAAGTATAGACAAAAAAGAGAAGATTTCTATTGATAAGGTTTTTGCTAAGAAAAAAGGCAGAACACCTTATAAAAAGGAAGTTAAAGTTTATGTACCTGCTCCAGAAGTAAAAAGACATGTAGTCATTGAAGATGAGCTGACAGTTCAGGAACTTGCTTCTCAGCTGGGTAAAAAATCTACAGAAATTATTAAATCATTAATGAATCTTGGGATAATGGCTACAATTAACCAGTCTCTTGATGAAGATACTATTCAAATAATTGCTGAAGAATTTGGAGCTACTTTTGAGAAAAGAGAAACAAAGGAAGAAAGATTATTTGCTGAAATTGAAGATTCTGAAGAGTCTTTAGTTTCCAGACCACCAGTAGTTACAATTATGGGTCACGTTGACCATGGTAAAACATCATTGTTAGATAAAATTCGTTCAGCTAATGTTATTGCAACTGAAGCTGGGGGAATTACACAACATATTGGTGCATATCAGGTAGAAATTAAAAAGCAAAAGATTACATTCCTTGATACACCTGGTCACGAAGCTTTTACTCAAATGAGAGCAAGAGGGGCACAAATTACAGATGTTTCAATTCTTGTTGTTGCGGCGGATGATGGAGTAATGCCACAAACAATTGAAGCAATACATCATGCAAAAGCAGCAAAAGTTCCTATTATTGTTGCAATTAACAAAATTGACAAGCCAGGAGCTAACCCTGAGAGAATTAAACAAGAACTTACTGAGCACGGACTTGTTGCAGAAGACTGGGGCGGAGATATAATTATGGTTCCAGTTTCAGCTATGACTGGTGAGGGAATCGATACCCTTCTTGAAATGATTATACTTGTTTCAGAAGTAGCTGAACTTAAGTCAAATCCAGACAGAAGAGCTAGTGGAGTAGTTATTGAATCTAAACTGGACAAAGGTAGAGGAAGTGTAGCTACTGTTCTGGTACAAAAAGGTACTTTATATGTAGGAGATTTCCTTGTTGCGGGTACAACTATGGGTAAAGTAAGAGCTATGTTTGACTATGTTGGCAGAAAGCTCAAAAAAGCCGGCCCATCAACACCAGTAGAAGTACTTGGTTTAAGTGATGTTCCCGAAGCAGGTGACGAATTCCTTGTAGCTGAAGATGAAAAACTTGCTAAAGCAGTTGTAGAAAGAAAATTAAAAGACAGACACATTAAAGATATAAATAAGGGTAATAAAGTTACTTTAGATGATGTTTTTGCAAAAATTAAAGATGGAGAAATTAAAGATCTGAATATTGTTCTTAAAGCAGACGTTCAGGGCTCAATTGAAGCAATTAAACAATCTCTTGATAAATTAAGCAATGATGAAGTTAGAGTAAATGTTATTCACACAGCAGTTGGTGGAATTAAAGAAACAGACGTTATGCTTGCATCAGCTTCAAATGCAATTATCATTGGTTTTAATGTAAGACCAGATGTTAATTCAAGAAAAGCTGCAGAAAAAGAGTCTGTTGACATAAGATTATACAGAATAATTTATGATGCTATTGAAGACGTAAAAGCCGCTTTAACGGGTCTTCTTTCTCCTGAAATTAAGGAAAAAGATCTTGGATCAGCAGAAGTAAGAATGATAATCAGAGTACCAAAAGTTGGTAATATTGCGGGCTCATATGTTACAGAGGGTAAATTTACCAGAAATGCAAGAGTAAGAGTAGTTAGAGACAGTGTTGTAATTTTTGATGGAGCTATTGATGCTCTAAGAAGATTTAAAGATGATGTTAAAGAGGTTCAAACTGGATACGAGTGTGGTATTAGTATAAAGAACTATAATGATTTCAGAGAAGGGGATATTCTGGAAGCCTATGAAATGCAAGAAATCAAAAGGGAATTAGAATAACCTCTTGAAAGTGAGGTAAAAAATGGCTGGACATAGAAATAAAAGATTACAGGAAGAAATAAGAAGAGACGTTTCTTTTATTATTAGTACAAAAGTAAAAGATCCTGCTATCCGTGAAAAGATTGTTGTTACGGGTGTAGATCTTACTAATGATTTAAGTTATGCCAAAATATATATAAGCACAGGAGGACATCCTGAATTGCTGGATTCACTAAAGAAAGCTGCAGGTTTTATCCGTAAAGAACTATCTCAAAAAATGACTACCAGGATTACTCCTGAACTTCTTTTTGAAAAAGATGAGTCCTTAGAATACGGAGCTAAAATAGAAAAAATTCTTGCAGATTTAAATAAGGAGTCCAAGAAAAATGAAGAAAATAGCTGAGATAATAAAACATGCAGAGAAAATATCAGTAATATCTCACAAAGATCCTGATGGCGATGCAGTTGGATCTCAGCTTGGTCTTGCACTTGCATTGGAGAAAGAGGGAAAGGAAGTTTATTCCTATAACGTGGGAGAAGTTCCTGAATACCTCTTTTTCCTTCCAGGCTCTGGAACAGTAAAAATTTACAATGGGGAAGATCTTTCTGATTCCCTCGTGATTTTTGTTGATTGCGCGGACAGAAACAGACCTGGGATTCAGCTCCCAGAGGGAATAACTATAAATATAGATCATCATGTAAGTAATGATAATTTTGCAATGTATAATTATATTGATACAAAATCAGCTTCTACAGGAGAAATTATTTATAAATTAATCAGAGAAATGGGTATTGAATTAGATAAAAATATTGCAACATGCCTTTATACTGCGGTAAGTACGGATACAGGTTCATTTATGTATTCCAACACCACAGCTGATACTCATTTGATTGCTGCTGATTTAATTAATAATGGTGCGGATACAGATGGACTTAGAGAAAACTTTTTTGAAGGTGTTTCTTTGAAAAGGTTTAAATTAACGAAATATGCTTATCAGGAAGTTAATTTTGCCTGTGACAATCTTTTGGCCTGGATAAAAATACCTTATTCCTTTATTAGGGAGATTGGTGCCAAGGAAGAAGAAACCGAAGGTGTTGTTGGTCACATAAGAAATATAAAAGATGTTGAAGTTGCTTTATTGCTTAAAGAACGAGAAGATGGAAAAATTAAAGGAAGTCTTCGCTCAAAGAAAATGATTGATGTTAGTAAAATTGCTGAAATATTTGGTGGCGGTGGTCACAAAAGAGCGGCGGGCTTCGAATTATCAGGAACATTAGAAGAAGCTGAAGAAATTATTATTTCTGAATTAAAAAAGGAATTGAAAAATGTTTAGTGGAGTTTTAAATATATATAAACCTAAAGGATATACTTCTCACGATATTGTAAATAAAGTCAGAAGAATAGCAGGAATGAAAAAGGTTGGGCACACAGGGACATTAGATCCAATGGCTGAGGGTGTCCTTCCTGTTTGTTTGGGAAAAGCTACAAGAATAGCTGAATATCTGACGGGTGAAGAAAAAGAATATATTGCCGAAGTTACATTAGGAGCAGAAACTGACACCTTGGATGCCGAGGGAGAAATAATCAGAGAATGTTCTGTTCCTGAAATAAGTGAAGATATGCTTCAAGAAGTTTTAAAAACTTTTGTTGGTGATTTAGTTCAAATACCACCAATGTATTCTGCTATTAAAAGAGATGGTAAGCCTTTGTATAAATATGCAAGAGAAGGTTTAGACTTTGAACTGCCTGGAAGAGATATCAGTATTTACTATATTGATTTAATTTCTTTTGAAGGGATAATCTTTAAAATCAGAGTAGGTTGCAGCAAGGGTACTTATATCAGGTCACTTGCCAGAGATTTGGGAGTAAAACTTGGCAGCTGCGGACATTTAAGTAGTTTAATCAGGTCAAAAAGCGGTAATTTTAACATCACGAATGCGGTTACTCTTGAAACCCTTCAAGAAGAAGGCGTTGAAAAATATTTGATTAGCATTGATGAAGCTATTCCTCAGTTTACTTCAGTAAAACTAAATGAAGAAAACAGCAAAAAGGCTTCACTAGGTAATTTTGTTCTTCTTGAGGATGAAGAATATAATGAATTGGTTAATTCTGATATGATAAAAATATTTGCATTTGATGGTTCCCTTATTGCAATTGGGACCTTAAAAGAACGTGTTCTAAAACCTAAAAAAGTATTTGTTTGATTGAGGTTGATATTATTGGAAATTTTTTATGGTTTAGATAATATAGATTATTCAAAAAAAGTGGTAACACTTGGGAATTTTGATGGTGTTCATTTGGGACATAAAGAGTTAATTTCCAAAGCAGTTTCACTGGGGAAAGAAAAAAAC
The DNA here is from genome assembly GCA_009930175.1 of Clostridia bacterium. Lineage (GTDB taxonomy): Bacteria > Bacillota > Peptococcia > Peptococcales > SKKY01 > SKKY01. Next base: position 3,130 of record RZYW01000023.1, on the reverse strand, counting down.
CTTTTAAGTTATGTAGTGTCTTTTTATCCTCATCCAAGATCTTTTTTTAATGAAGATTTAAAGTATATTAATACTTTGGAGGAAAAGCATAAAAATATAAAGGCCATTGGTGCTGATGCTCTTGTTATTCTTGAATTTAATGAGGGGATCGCTTCTTTATCCAGAGAATCTTTTGTTAAAGAAATTTTGTATAAAAAGCTAAATGCTCAAATTGTTGTGGTAGGTTTTGATTTTCTTTTCGGTAAAAACCGTGAGGGAAATGCAGAAAATCTTGCTGAATCTGCTAGTGAGTATGGAATTGAAGTTTATGTTACTCCCCCAGTTGAAGTTGATGGACTGAAGGTAAGCAGTTCTTTAATAAGAGAATGCTATACTACCGGGGAAGTTGAAAAAGCTAAAAAGTTTTTGGGGTATTATCCCAAAATATCTGGAGAAGTGATTTCTGGAAAACAACTAGGAAGAAATATTGGATTTCCTACTGCTAATATTAATTATGATAAAGAACAGTTATTACCAGGTAAGGGTGTTTATGGGGTAAAAATTTGTATAAAAGAAAAAGAATATGCAGGAATTGCAAACGTTGGAGTAAAACCAACAGTAAAAAAAGATGATCTTGTGGAAGTTGAAGTTCATGTTATAGATTTTCTAGATGATATTTATGGAGAAAATGTTTCTGTTTCCTTCTTAGGTAAAATAAGAGATGAAATGAAATTTTCTTCTCTGGAAGAATTAAAAAATCAAATTGATAATGATGTCAAAACAGCAATAAAAAAATATTGCCTATAATGATATAATTATATATAATTACAAGTTGAAGAAACCTTTACTAAGAAAGTAGACACGCCGACTTCTTTCCTGGTTTAGGGACAAATTTTGGAGGTGTAAATAATGGCGTTAGACAAAGAGAAAAAAGCAGCGATTATTCAGGAGTACAAAGCACATGAAACTGACACAGGTTCACCTGAAGTTCAAATCGCAATGCTAACAGACAGAATTAATTATTTGACAGAGCATTTAAAAATGCACAAGAAGGACCACCACTCACGTCGTGGATTATTGAAAATGGTTGGTAAAAGACGTAATTTATTAAACTACATTAAGAAGAAAGATTTCGACAGATATCGTGCAATCATTTCAAAATTAGGACTTCGCAGATAGGATAGTTGTAAAAGAGCGGTATGCACCGCTCTTTTTATTAGGAGGAAATAAAATGAGTCAAAATATTTTAAGAAAAGGGCTTATGGTTGGTGGCAGAGAAATGATTTTCGAAACTGGCCGTTTAGCAAAACAAGCTAGTGGTTCAGTTCTTGTTACTTATGGAGAAACTGTTGTCAATGCTACTGCAACTGGTTCAAAAGAACCTAAAGAAGGCTTGGATTTTTTCCCTTTAACCTGTGACTATGAAGAAAGACTTTATGCAGCAGGGAAAATCCCAGGAGGATTTATTAAAAGAGAAGGTCGTCCAAGTGAGAAGGCGACACTAAACAGTCGTCTTATGGATAGACCAATTCGTCCTCTGTTTCCAGATGGATACAGAAATGATGTTCAAGTTGTAGCAATGGTTCTTTCAGTTGATATGGAAAACCCACCAGAAATTGCTGCAATGAATGGTGCTTCAGCAGCACTACACATATCTCAAATTCCTTTCCAAGAGCCAATTGGTGCAGTAATTATGGGCCTTGTTGATGGTGAACTTATTGTAAACCCGAACAGAGAGCAATCGGAAAAATCTGACTTACACCTTGTTGTTGCAGGTACAAAAGATGCAGTAATGATGGTTGAAGCAGGTGCAAATGAAATTCCAGAGGCCAAAATTCTTGAGGCTATATTAACAGGACATGATGAAATTAAAAAAATTGTCGCATTTATTGAAGATTTCAGAGCAGAAGCTTTAGAGATGGGACTTGCAAAAGAAAAAGTAATTCCAAAGCTGGCTCTTCCTTCAGAAACATTGGTTGAAAAAGTTAGGAATATTTCATATGACAAGCTTTATGAAGCAGTTAAAACACCTGATAAACAGGGTAGAGAAGATGAAATTAAAAAAGTCAGAGACGAGCTTTTAGAAAAATTAAAAGAAGATCATCCTGATGATGAGAAAGAAATCAAAGGAATATTTGGTTCTTTAACAAAAGAAATAGTAAGAAAACTAATTACAGTTGAAAAAATCAGACCAGATGGCAGAGCTACTGATGAAATCAGACCAATTTCATGTGAAGTTGGCGTTCTTCCAAGACCTCATGGCTCCGGTTTATTTACCAGAGGCCAGACACAGGTTCTTTCTGTTGTTGCTTTAGGCGCACTTGGAGAAGAACAAATTATCGATGGTATCGGCACTGAAGAGTCAAAAAGATATATTCACCACTACAATTTCCCACCATTCAGTGTTGGTGAAGCAAGACCTATGCGTTCACCAGGAAGAAGAGAAATTGGACACGGTGCATTAGCTGAAAGAGCTCTAGAGCCAGTAATTCCTAGTCCTGAAGAATTCCCGTACACTATTAGAATTGTGTCTGATTGTTTTGAATCAAATGGTTCAACATCACAAGCTTCAGTTTGCGGAAGTACTTTATGTCTTATGGATGCAGGGGTTCCTATTAAGAAGCCAGTTGCAGGTATTGCAATGGGTCTTGTTAAGCAGGGAGAGAATTTCGCTATCTTAACTGATATTCAAGGTATGGAAGATGCTCTTGGAGATATGGACTTTAAAGTTGCGGGTACGAAAGATGGAGTAACTGCAATTCAAATGGATATTAAAGTTGACGGTTTAAGCAGAGAAATTCTTGAACAGGCTCTTACTCAGGCATTAAAAGGAAGATTATTCATTCTTGATAAGATGCTTGCTGTTATTCCAGAGTCAAGAAAAGAACTTTCACCTTACGCTCCAAGAATTATTACTTTAAAAGTTCACCCAGATAAGATTAGAGATATAATCGGCCCTGGAGGAAAAATAATTAAGAAAATTGTTGAGGTTACAGGGGTTAAAATTGATATAGAAGATGATGGTACAGTATTTATTGTTTCTCCTGATCAAGAAAAATCTGCTCATGCAGTTAGAATGATCGAAGAACTTACTCAAGAAGTTGAAGTAGGAAAAATTTACATGGGAACAGTAAAACGTCTTATGAACTTT
>RZYW01000093.1 GCA_009930175.1 Clostridia bacterium | reverse complement strand
CTTGTGCTCCATGTAGTAAGCACTTATATCATAGGGACCAACTGCCATTGGATTTTCCTTTTTTAGAAGATAATTTTCAGGCTTAAATTCTCCAACAAAGTTTCTAACTTTTTCTGTTTCCAAAAGTTCAATATTTTCAACAGAGTGGCTTGTAATAAATCCATCCATACAAGTCATCACCGGAAGACGCACCTCTGGAGATTCTCCTACTGGCATTGCCATAATAAAGTTGTCATAAGCTTCCTGATTATTCTCTGCGTATATTTGTATCCAGCCGCTGTCTCTTGCTCCCATTGAGTCAGAGTGGTCATTATTAATATTAATCGGACCTGAAAGAGCTCTGTTTACACAGGCTAAGGTTACAGGGAGTCTGCTGGATGCAGCTACATAAAGCATTTCATACATTAGAGCTAAACCACAAGAGGATGTTGCACAAACAGATCTTGCTCCAGCGGCTTCTGCAGCAATACAAACTGACATTGAGCTGTGCTCTGATTCCACAGTTACATATTCTGTATCTATTTCCCCATTTGCTACAAAAGTTGCAACATATTCAGTTATTTCCGTTGATGGAGTGATTGGAAAAGCTCCCATAACATCTGGATTTATTTGTTTAATAGCATTTGCTACTGCTTCATTACCGGATAAACTTAATCTCATTCTGGGCTACCTCCGCTTTTCATTGTTATAGCTGGGAAAGGACAAACTTCCATGCAAATTCCACAACCTTTGCAGTGATCAAAATCAAAATCAAGACGCTTTCCGTCCTTTACAGGAATTGCATTATCGGGACAAAAAGGTACACAAAGCATACAGTGTTTGCAGGCTTCCTCATGAAAAACCGGGGTATTTGTTCTCCAGGTTCCAGTATTAAAATCTCTCGCTGTTCCACCTTCATATATTTCTCCCCCAGGAGTGAGATCCTGCCAGGGTGTATTCTCGTTTATATCTTTAGCTTTTATCATTGAGCTGATACCTCCTCCATAGATTTCCTAAGAGTTGCCATATTTCCTTCGATAACCTGGGGTTTTGAAGCAAATTTATGTTTAAAGGATTTTTCTATTTCTTCTAAAAACTGTTCTGTATCTAAGGCTCCGCTAACTTTTACCGCTGCGGCCAGCATTGGAGTATTTGGAAAATTTTTACCAAGTATTTCTTCTGATATGCGTCGGGCATCAATTGTGAAAACTCTTCCTTCCCAACCTCTTAGCTTTTTGCGAATTTCTACTCCCGAGGATGGGGTATTAATAATTAGAGCTCCTTCTTTTTTTAAGCCGGAAGTTACATCTACACTATCCAGGAGAGTTTCATCTACGACAATTACGTAGTCAGGATAATAGATAAAAGAATGAATATTACTTCTTTCTGTACTTATTCGGTCGTAGGCAGTAATTGGTGCCCCCATACGTTCTGGACCATATTCCGGGAAACCCTGCACATACTTCCCTTGAAGACCTGCAACTTCTGCTAATAATAAACAAGCCATTTTTACACCCTGGCCACCTCGTCCATGCCAGCGAAATTCTACCATTTCATTACTTGTCATTTTTTTCCCTCCTAAATATAAAAAGACCTTCATCCCTTAAGGGACGAAGGTCTATATCAACATTCGCTGTACCACCCATTAATCACTAAAACATACTATCATATGTTCTCCCTGTAACGGAGGATACCGTCGGAGCCTACTAAATAATTTTTTCGGTCCGCACCTCAGGAGTGATTTTCGGATTCAATATACTCGTACCGGGCTCCCACCTAACCCCAGCTCTCTGAAACTTTCTTATTGAAACTTACTCTCTCCATCAACGATTTTATTAATGAATATTAAATTATCACTAAATATAGCACTAAGAAGTTAATTGGTCAATTACTTTAATTTATTTTATCAATAAAATTTATTTTTCTGCATTGCAAGAGTTTGTTGCTTGATCTGCGTAGGGACATCCGGCACACTTGCTGCCCTTTTTATTATCTCGAATCATTTTTAGGGAAGCTGCCCCAATAATCAAAACAATAACTGCAGTTAAAATTATATCTGCCATTTTAATGTACCTCCCCCACTCTCAGATTAACTTCTTGTTCTCTCTTTCTAATAAGATAAGTTATTGTTGCGAAAAAGGCAATCACTCCGATTAAACCAGGAATTGCTCCTGCTCCAAAACTTCCTGTTGTTAAAAGAGTTCCCGTTTGATAAACAAAGTATGCCACTGTGTAACCTATTCCAAATTGGAATCCAATGCCCGCCCAAAGCCATTTTTTGCTATCCATTTCTGCATTCATTGCTCCAATTGCTGCAAAACAAGGAGGAGTAAAAAGATTAAACATTAAATATGCTAATGCCCCAACAGAAGTTAGTCCCATAACAGAGGCAACATCCGCAGCTCCAGAAACTAATGCTAATTCTTCAGTGTCAATAAAATTAGTAATTCCATAAACAACTGCAAGGGTTCCTACTACGTTTTCTTTCGCAATAAATCCTGTAATTGCTGCTGCAGTTAACTGCCATACTCCAAAGCCCAGAGGAATAAAGATAAAAGCAAAGGGAGCAGATATACCCGCTAAAATGCTGGCACTTTCCATTCCTTCTTCAACAACTTGGAAATTCCAGGTAAAACTTTGCATAATTTGCACTGCTGCGTTACATATTAAAATGATTGTTGCAGCTTTCATAATAAAAGCTTTTCCTCTTGAAAACATATTTAATGTGGCTCTTTTTAAACTTGGAAATTTATATTCCGGCAATTCTAAAATAAAATAATTTCTTGAAGGTCCCTCTTTAGTTATTTTTTGAACCAAAAGAGCTCCAATAATAATTATAAAAATTGCAACGAAGTACATTAAAGTTCCAACCCAGGCAGCGTCCTCAAAAAAGACTCCTGCAAAGAGAGCTATTATCGGAAGTTTTGCACCACAGGGCATGAAAGGAGTTAACATAGCAGTTGTCCTGCGTTGTGTTTCATTCTTTATAGTTCTTGTGGCCATTACTCCAGGTATTGCACAGCCTGTTCCAATTATCATTGGTATAATCGATTTCCCTGATAAACCAACTTTTTTAAGATGTCTGTCCATTACTACGGCAACTCTTGCCATATAGCCACTGTCTTCAAGAAGAGCCAGCATAAAGAATAGAACCATAATCAGAGGTAAAAAGCCCATTACTGCTCCCACACCACCAATTATTCCATCAAGAAGCAAAGCACTTAAAACTGGAGATGCATTTTCCCCAAGGAAAGAAGCTACATATACATAAAATTTGTCTATCCATCCAACAAGAAAATCTGCAAGAAGAGGGCCAAGATAAGTTTGAGATACAGAAAACACTGCGAAGATTACTGCAGCAAAAATTGGGATACCTAAAAATTTATTTGTTACTATTCTGTCTACTGCATCTTGTTTTGTTTGCTTATGACTGGCGATTTCTCTGATTTCAATTTCCTTTACTATTTCATCTACAAAAGCAAAACGTTTTTTATCATCATCAAGACCTGAAGGCAGATTATTCTTTTGAATTTTCTCCGAGGATGATACTGCTTCCTGGATAAGTTTATCTAGTCCTTTATCCATAGTTGAAACCGTTTCAACAACAGCTACATTAAGCTTTTCCCCAAGAAGATTTTTATCAATTTTTATTCCTTTTTTCTCAAGAAGATCTCCTTTGTTTAATGCAATAACAAGAGGAATTCCCAGCTCCAATAACTGAGTTGTGAAAAACAGGCTCCTGCTAAGATTTGTAGCATCTACTATATTAATAATCACATCAGGATTTTCTTCCCTGACAAAATCGTAGGTAATACTTTCTTCAGAGGTAAAGGGTGTAAGGGAATACACTCCTGGAAGGTCAACAATTCTTATTTTTTCTTCTCCTGGATTAAGATTTTTTTTCAAATCTCCCTCTTTTTTTGCAATTGTTACTCCTGCCCAGTTACCTACTTGTTCAATTTTACCTGTAATTGCGTTAAACAAAGTTGTCTTACCACTATTGGGGTTACCTGCCAATGCGAAGCGCATAATCTTCCTCCTTATATTTTTGTGTTAGTTTTGGCTAACAAATTATTTAAAAAAAGAGCCGGGGTTTCTTTTGTTTATATAAGAATCCCCTTGGCCAATTCTTTGTCTATGCTATATCTGGCATCTTTAACATTAATAATGTAATTATCTGCTAATATGGATATCACAGTAATTCTTTCCCCTTCATAACATCCAAGAGTAAAAAGAAACTTTTCCATTTCCTTGTCCTGGGCGTCAATTTTCTTTATTAAATAGGGAATATTAACATCACAATGGGTTAGATTCCTGTTTTCTGATTCTTTTATTGATTTTCTGCTTAGTGCTCTGTTTTTAAATAAACTGCTAAATACAGCCATTTCCATTAGGACATCTCCTTTAACAAAAAAGTTCGGTAAAACTAACTTGTGATGTTTATTATATGGCTGATCCTATTTAGTGTCAAGTTTTTCTATGTAAATTTACAAAGAATATATGTTTAGTTTTTGCAGTTTTACAAAAACCATTCCTTTTGTATACAGTATTTAAAGTGCAGTTCTTTGGGTAAGTTATTAAAAATTATATGACTGGATGTGAGATTATGTTATTTAAAACCAATATTAAAGATATA
>RZYW01000092.1 GCA_009930175.1 Clostridia bacterium | reverse complement strand
CCCTGTTGGAAGAACAACTAGAGCAGCTTTTTTCCCAGATTGCCTGCCCTTTTCTAAATCTTTTAAATAATTTCCCTGGTGTTCATACAGCTGAAATCCACGAGTAGACTTTAGTCTGTATTGATAGATGTAGTTATTTATATCTCCAATAAATTCTTTTAATTCATCTGCAATTTTACCTGCGTTTTTAATACTGTCTGTGTCCCAGCGAAACACAATCCCATTGTTTTCAATTACAGAGTTCTGTTTTTTTAATATTTTTCTGTAATTTTTTGCACCTATTATAAATGGGTGATGATAAGAAACTCCATTTTCCTCTATTGCAACCCAGCTTCCATCTTTTTTAAACAGTGCATAATCGATATAAGCTGTGTTTCCTTCATATGTAATAAATGAATACTCTCTTAATAAATAATTAAGAGCTTCCCGGCCATAAGTTTCTTCAAAAATCATCTCGAAATCAGCTTCTATTGGAGTAGGATCTAAAGAATTATCTTCCCGATTATATGTTTTCTTTAAGCTGTATTCATTTCCTTCTTCAAGAGAAGCCTTCAGAAACTTTAATATATCCGAATCATCTTCAATAAACCGGTATACTCTCTTATATTTATTCATCAGCTCATTTTGCATCTGGCAGTATCTTTTATATGAAAATTTAGTTGAAAATATCTCTTTTTTATCAATAATCAACACTTTTTCTAAAGAAGGATTATAGAATACTTCAGATAATGGTATATCTTCATGTTTAAAATCAAGTATAAAATTATATCCGTAATCAGAAAACTCATTATATTTATACATTATTCTATAACTTCCTTCAGAAGAATTTTTTCGGAAAAGCCTCCTCTTTCCTGAGCTTTTTTTACTCTGATTTTTTCAAGCTCAGTAACTGAAATCCCCTTTGCTTCAGAAAGAGCATAAATAACTTCCATTAAATCTGCCAGCTCTTCAATATCACTTGAAGCAAGATACTCATCAAGTTCCTCTGATAATTTGATTTCAAGCATTTTAATATATGTTTTTTCCTCAAGCTTTTCTGTAACAGATTTTTTCCCTGACTTTTCAATTATTTCTGGAATTCTGTCTCTCACCAATTTGTTGTAAACTATCTTTTCCAACATTAATCCTCCTCGTACTCTACTCCACCAATACAGGTTCTGAACCTTCTATTAAATATTCTCTTTTTTCTATTACTTCACCTTTTTCATTGGTCTTGCTGTATATAATCATATCTTTGCCTTCAATAGTTTTTTCTTGTTTCGTTTCGTAAATGAATCTTTGGCCTTCCTCTATCTTTTCCCTTGTTCCGATCCAATAGGGGCAGTTATTTAAAAATTCATCATATTTAGTGAGTTCTGCAAATAATTTATTTGAAGCCTCAACATTAATATTAGAGAGGGTTTTTTCAACGTGTCCTGGCTGTATTTCCGCTTCTCTTCCAATTGAGTCTAAATAAACTTGTGCCTGCTCTTTTTGCTGTGCTTTCAGTTTTTCGTAGTAATCCTGATTCCCAGAAAAAATTTCTTCATATATTTTTTTGGGGAACATTTTTTTAATGGAATCTCCATAGCCTCCACCATCCATTGGCTCTTTGTATTCCTTTAACTCCCATTCTCCTTGAGTATCTGTTTCAAATTCCATTACTGTGGGAATGCTTCCACTGCCGCTTACTGTGGTAAAAATTCCATTTTCAAAGCCATATACTCCCAAACTGGCAACTGTGTAAACTTTTACATTATTTCCCTTCTCTTCTTTACCCAATATTATATGACCTTCAGTTACAAATTCTCCATCCATGTAACCTGTCGCTCTGGATAATACAGCCTGAGAAATAATTTCATCCAGCTTTTCAGAGGAAAGTTCTACTCTGTTAATTTCCGGTTCTTTTTCAGAAAAAAAATCATTTTTCGCCAAGAGTAAAATAAATACAGATATTAGTAATATAAAGAGTAATAAATATATGTTACTTTTTCGGGAAAACAAATTTTTTCAGCTCCTTATACATTTTTAAATTTTATTTATTTGAGGGAAAAATTTAGTGTCTTCTTTAAGCATATGTCCAACAACCACTTCATCAAAAAGAAAAGTAAAGGCTTTGGAAAGATCAATTAAACCCTCTTCAATATTGTGTCTGACTTCGAAGGCTTTTTGCATAATTGCTCTGTGAATATTTTTATGTCTATATATATCTTTATAATTTATTTTTTCCAATACTTCTTCTTCGTAATTAAAATGCTCACTTATATGGTTGAGAATATCATCAAGATATTTTAAGGCTTCTTCTTTATCCAGGGTCAAAACATAGTTTTCCAAAAGCTTGCTGGACATCATAAAAAGCTCTTTGTGCTGATTATCAATTTTTTCTTCACCACAGTTCCAGGCATCTTTCCAGTAAAGAGATACAGATTCAGAATTTTCATCAATAAATGACTCTACTCTGTTTCTCCCAGAATTTTTTGCTTTATATAATGCAGAATCTGCATTTTGATAAAGATTATGATAGGTTTCTCCTCTTCTTCTTTCTGCCACTCCAAAACTTGCAGTATATTTTCCTGCTACCGGGTGGATTACCATTTCTATTTCATTTCTTAATTTTTCGGCAGCCTGCTTTGCCCCTTCTAAATTGGTGTGAGGCATTAATACTAAAAATTCTTCTCCCCCAATTCTAAGAGGAATATCTGACAATCTTATATTATTCAGTATTATCTCTGCAGTTTGTTTAAGTACTGTGTCTCCTACAGGATGACCCCAGTCATCATTTATTTTTTTGAAATGATCCAGGTCAAGTATAAAGATGGACAGAGGTATATCATATCTTTCTGCTCTTTCTATTTCCTCTTCTACTATCATGTCCAGGTACCTTCTGTTATAAAGTCCTGTGAGTCCGTCCTTCGTAGCTATTTCCCTAATTTGCTCTTCTGCTTTTTTCTGAACTGTAAAATCATTCAAAGCTATGAAAATTACTTCTTCACCTTTATAGGTGCTGGCAAAACCTGATACAGAAACATATAGCTCTTTCCCCTCAGGATCTTTTATTGTCCCCTCACATTCCTCTGTTCTGCCCTCTGCATTTATATTTTTAATAATATCTTTAATATTTATTGTGACCCAGTCTATATTTTTGCTTATATTGTTTTTATTTTCATTAAAATCATACTGATTTACTAACTTCTTTCCTTCCTTGTTAACACTGATTATTTCTCCTTCTTTATTAATAAGAAACAGAGGGTTTTTCATGGTGTTAAACATACGCATTATGTTAGTACTGTTTTCATGAATTTCTAAAAATGATTTTTTCATTGTCTCACTAATTGGCTTTATTATGATAGTAGTCAATACCAGTGAAAGCAGAATAATTAATGCCATAAAAAGATTATTTATATTTCTAATATCACTAATTGCCTTGGTAGTATCTTCGTCAAAGTGAAATGCGATATCATCCATTGTCAAAAGAAAAAAGAATTCATTCCGCCTTATTTCCTCAGCTTCAAGGGGTATTAGCTGAAAATCAGACCGGTTTTCCAAAATTTGGTTCCCAGAGGTAACAATATTATTAAAATAAGTTTCTAACTCATTAAACATTTTTGTTATCTCTTCATCATTCTCCCTTTGTGTTAAAAATAAATGGGCTTCTTGAAATTCCTCTAGAGACTTTTTCAGATCTTCTGAATAATATTCAAATTCTCTTGGTGTTTGGTTTCTGGCAATTAAAAGGGCATCCTTTGTAATTTTTTGGCTTAACATCCTTTGTCTTCCAGCTATATTAACAAGATTGGCACTTTCCTCTTGATTTGAAATAAGAGTTTGTATAAAAAAGTGTTTGGCTAAAATTAAAATAATCAGCAACAGGAATACGGCTATATAATTTCTTGATGCTTTTTTGTAATATTCTTTGTAATCAAAAATATTATTTTTCATATTGTTCTCCTATCTGCAAAGTAGTTGTTGTGTTTTTATATCAGAGAATATTTCCATTCCTGATGTTGAAGCTAAATGAATTATTTTAGATTCTTTTATTATTTTTCTACCTTTGCAATTTCTTTTCCAAAATCACCCTTTCCTTTTAAAGATGCAATTTTTTCTGTGCCTTGAAAATTACCTTCCATCAGGGCATTAAGGGTTGAAATTTGGTAAAGAGTATCTCTGTTTTGCTCTACATCTTTAACTTCAGCTTTCTGAGAGCTGCATCCAGAAAAAAGTAATGTAATTATAGTTAATATTAGAAAGATTTGCTTTTTATTAATCATTTTTTATACTCTTTTTTAAAAAATCTATTGCTGCTTCTTCTGATAGTGGTTTGCTGTAATAATAGCCTTGAATAATATCGCAGTTATTATTTATTAGAAAATCTTTTTGTAACTGGTTTTCCACACCTTCAGCTACTACTTTAAGTCCAAGCTTATGGGCCATAGATATAATATCTGAAGATATTAGTTCTCTTTGGTCTACATCTCTTCGGCCAATTCGATCGATAAAGAACTTATCAATTTTTAATATATCAATATTTAAATCCCTTAATCTGGCCATTGAAGAAAAACCTGTTCCAAAATCATCTAGAGAAATAGTTACCCCTTTTCTTCTTAATTCAGATAATTTTTCATTTACCCGGTCAAAGTTATCCAAAAGTACAGATTCGGTAATTTCAAACTCAACCTTATCTCCCTCTATTTCAAAATTAGGAAAGTTTTCATCTGTAAGCTG